>JBKJMA010000163.1:0-12614 GCA_046596505.1 Sphingomicrobium sp. | reverse complement strand
ATTGCGGCACCCCGACCCCGGCGACGATCCGCGTGGTGCAGATCGAGCCTGGACCAATGCCGACCTTGATCGCGTCGGCGCCAGCGTCGGCGAGCGCCTTGGCCGCATCGGCGGTGGCGACATTTCCGGCGATGACCTGGGTCGCGTTGGATAATTTTTTGACCCGCTCGACGGCGCGCGCGACGTCGCTGTTATGGCCGTGGGCGGTGTCGATGACGATGCAGTCGCAGCCCGCGTCGATCAAGGCTTCGGACCGCGCGAAGCCCGCATCGCCGACCGTCGTCGCCGCGGCGACTCGCAGGCGACCCTCGGCATCCTTGGTGGCGTTGGGCGAGGCGACCGATTTCTCGATGTCCTTGACGGTAATCAGCCCGACGCAGTGATTGGCCTCGTCGACGACGAGCAGCTTTTCGATTCGGCGTTGATGCAGGATCCGCCGCGCTGCCTCCTGCCCCGTGCCGAGCGGTACCGTGGCCAGATTCTCGTGCGTCATCAGCTCCGAAACCGGCTGGCGCGGGTTCTCGGCGAAGCGGACGTCGCGATTGGTCAGGATACCGGCCAGCTTGCCCGAACGTTCGACCACCGGGATGCCTGAAATACGGTGCATCTTCATCAGCTCGAGCGCGTCGGCCAGCGTCTGGTCGGGGGTCATCGTGATCGGGTTGACGACCATGCCGCTTTCGAACCGCTTGACCGCGCGAACTGCGGCGGCCTGCGCGTCGACGTCGAGGTTGCGGTGGAGCACGCCGATCCCGCCAAGCTGGGCCAGCGCGATCGCCATGTCGGTTTCGGTCACCGTGTCCATCGCCGACGACAGCAAAGGGATTGCGAGCGGAATTTCGCGGGTGAGGAAGGTATGGGTGTCGGCCTGGCTCGGGAGCACGCTCGAGGCGAGCGGCTGGAGCAGGACATCGTCGAAGGTGAGCCCGAGCGGGATGTCGGGGAAGGGCATGTCGTTAGCGGCCATATCGGCCCATGACAGGGACGACGTGATTCGCCAAGGGGTTCGCTAGCGTCGCGCCCTCTCGAGCAGGCGCCTGGCGGCCGCGACGTGCATCGCTTCGACCATCGCACCATCGAATCGTTCGGCGCCTCCGCTCGCCGCCGCGACAAGGCGCTCGGCCCGGGCGATCTCTTCGGGCGTGGGCGCGAAAGCTGCCAGGCAGGGTAAGATCTGATCGGGGTGGATCAGCGTCTTGCCGTCGAAGCCGAGGCGGCGGGCTTCGGCGCATTCCCGAGCAAGCCCTTGCGGATCGTCGAGACGGTTGAACACGCCGTCGAATACCGCAATTCCGGCGGCGCGGGCGGCAAGGACGATCGACTGGAGCGCGAAGCGAAGCGGATCACGGCCGGCGTCGGCGGGCAGGTGCAGGTCGACGGCGAGGTCGTTGGTGCCAACGATCAACCCCGCCGCATCGCGCGCGATGGCCGGCGCGGCAAGCACCCCGGCGGCGCTCTCGATCATTGCGAGGACTGGTTTCCCGCAATTTTCGCGCACCACATTGACCTCAGCGGGAAACGACACCTTCGGCGCGACCACGAAGTCGGCGCTGCTGGCGAGAACGGCGGCGCCATCCTGCCCGAACCACCGCGTTCCCAGCGCATTGACGCGAATCGCGACCGGCATCGGCCATGGATCGTCGAGCGCTTCCACCGCCGCCGCCCGCGCCGCGTCCTTGTCTTCGTCCCTGACCGCGTCCTCGAGGTCGAGGATGACGAGGTCGGCGCGGCTCGCCCTTGCCTTGGCGATCGCGCGCGGATTCGACGCCGGGAGGAACAGCAGCGCCTGGCTGTCGATCAGGTCCGCCCTCATGCCGATTTTCCTTCCACCGCGCGCCACACCGTCGCATCATGGCGGTAACCGAGGGGAGTTTCCATGCTGAGCATTTTCCTGCTGTTCGTCGTCGCGCTGGTTGTGCTGTTCGTCATGAGCAGCATCAAGGTCGTTCACCAGGGCTATAATTACACGATCGAGCATTTCGGCCGGTTCGTGACGATCGCCCAGCCCGGGTTCAACTTCTTTCCCGCCTTTTTCTATCGCGTCGGGCGCAAGGTCAACGTGATGGAGCAGGTCCTCGACATCCCGGGACAGGAGGTCATCACCAAAGACAATGCGATGGTCGCGGTTGACGGCGTCGTGTTCTTCCAGGTGCTCGACGCGGCCAAGGCGGCTTATGAAGTGAGCGACATGGTGCTTGCGATCCTGAACCTCGCGACGACCAACTTGCGCACCGTGATGGGGTCGATGGACCTCGACGAATTGCTGTCGAAGCGCGACGAGATCAACGGTCGGCTGCTGTCGGTGGTCGATCATGCGACCGAGGCGTGGGGGATCAAGATCACCCGGGTTGAGCTCAAGGACATTCGTCCGCCAGCCGACATCGTCAACGCGATGACGCGGCAAATGAAGGCGGAGCGCGAAAAACGAGCATCGATTCTTGAGTCCGAAGGTGCACGCCAGAACGATATCAACCGCGCCGAGGGCCAGAAACAATCCCAGATTCTCGAGGCCGAGGGGCGCAAGGAAGCCGCCTTTCGCGACGCCGAGGCGCGCGAGCGGTCGGCGCAGGCCGAGGCAACCGCGACCCAGATGGTGTCTGACGCGATCGCCGGCGGCAGCAGTCAGGCGATCAACTATTTCATCGCTCAGAAATATGTCGAGGCGATCAGCCTGTTCGCAACCTCCCCAAATGCCAAGACAATCCTGTTCCCGATCGAGGCGAGCGCGTTGATTGGATCGTTGGGCGGGATCGGCGAACTGGCGCGTGAGGCGTTGGCCGGGGTGGCGTCGCCCGCTGCTCCCAAGCCTATCCAGTCCAAGGCCCCCTCCCCGGTTGCCCAGCCCGGCGTGCCGACCGTGCAGATCCCCCGCTCGTGAATTTCTCGGGCGATCCCGGCTGGTGGTGGGCGATCGGCGGCATCGTATTGCTGATCGCCGAAGTAATCGCCCCAGGCTTCTTCCTGATCTTCGTCGGCGCGGCGGCGCTGGCGACGGGAATTTTCACCTTGCTGTTCGGGCTCGGGCTGACAGCGCAGCTGGTCCTGTTCGCGCTTTACACGGCGGTCGCGGTGATGGCGGGGCGGCGCTTCTATGCTCGCCCGCGCGGCGCTGATTCGGCTCTTTTGAACGACCGCGCGGCGCAGCTGGTCGGGCGGCGGGTCACCGTTACCCAGGCGATCGACGCCGACGCTGGGCGCGTGCGGCTCGGCGATGGCGAATGGAGCGCACGTGGCGGCCCTGCCGCGGTGGGGGCCACGGTCGCAGTACGCCGGGTCGAAGGCAATTGCCTGATTGTCGACCCGGCATCGACCGACGAGGCTTAGCGACCGCCGAGACCGCCAAGGATCGAGCCGAGCATCCCGCCGATGCCGCCCTCGGCCTGCTGGCTATCGTCGCCCGGCGCGGCCTGGCCGCGGTGCGTGATGTAATGCATCGCCACTGCGCCAGCGACGATCGGCAGTAGTTTCCGCAGCACTGACGAATCGACACCGCTGGCCTGCGACGCCTGCGCCGCCACGTCGCGACTGGTGTCCTTCGATCCGAAAATTTGACCGAGGATCTGGTTGCCCATGCCGCCGCCAACGAGGCCGCCGAGGATTCCGCCCGCGCCGCTGCCGCTAATCAGCCCGCCGAGCATTCCGCCCAGACCACCGCCAGCCGCCGGCTCGCCGATCGCCGCGGGATCGCCCGCTTGCGGATCGCTCATCCCGGCCGGAAGACCCTGCGTCTCAACGCCGTTGACGACGTGCGGCAGAAGCGCGCCGATGCCGCTCTCGACAGTGGCTTTGTCAACGCCGAGCTGTTGCGCGATCGCGCTTGCGCCGCCGACCTGATTAAGAATTGAATTGAGGTCCATAACTAATCTCCACTGGTGCGCTGCGAAGAGTGACAGGCGGCGCGACCAGCGTCGAGTAAATTAGGGTTACGCGGCGACGCGCGGCGCAGCTTGGCGGACCCCGTCGTCGACATGGCTTTCGAACTCGGCGAAATTCTCGACAAACAGCTGGACGAGCTTCGCTGCGGTGCGGTCGTACTCATCCTTGTCGGGCCAGGTCTGGCGCGGGTCGAGGATCGCCGGATCGACCCCCGACACCGAGACTGGCACTTCGAAGCCGAAGTTCGGGTCGCGGCGGAACTGGCCAGCCTTAAGGCTGCCGTCGAGCGCCGCGTTGAGCAGCGCGCGGGTTGCCTTGATCGGCATGCGGTGGCCAACGCCATATTTACCCCCAGTCCAGCCGGTATTGACCAGCCAGCAATCGACGCTGCCCTCGGCGATGCGCTGTTTCAGGAGGTTGCCATAGACCGACGGGTGGCGCGGCATGAACGGCGCGCCGAAGCAGGTCGAGAAAGTTGCCTCGGGCTCGGTTACGCCGATCTCGGTACCGGCGACCTTGGCGGTGTAACCCGACAGGAAATGGTACATCGCCTGGTCCGGGGTAAGCCTCGCGATCGGAGGCAGCACACCGAACGCGTCGGCGGTCAGCATGATGAGATTCTTCGGCACCGGCCCCATGTTGCGCTCCGACGCATTGGGGATGAAGTCGATCGGATAGACGCCGCGGCTATTCTCGGCGAGGGTTGCGTCGTCGAGATCGAGCGTGCGGTCGGTCTCGTCCATCACGACATTCTCGAGCACGGTGCCGAAGCGTGTGGTCGTGGCGAAGATCTCGGGTTCGCTCTCGGCCGAGAGGCGGATCATCTTGGCGTAACAACCACCCTCGAAGTTGAACACGGCGGTGTCCGACCAGCCATGCTCGTCGTCGCCGATCAGCGTGCGGCTTTTGTCGGCTGACAGGGTCGTCTTGCCGGTACCCGAGAGGCCAAAAAAGATCGCGGTATCGCCGTTCGGGCCGATATTGGCCGAGCAATGCATCGGCATGATTCCCTGCGGCGGGAGCAGGTAGTTGAGCAAGCTGAACACCGACTTCTTCATTTCGCCGCCATATTCGGTGCCGCCGATCAAGATAAGCTTCTCGGTGAAGTTGACCGCGATCACCGTCTCGCCGCGGCAACCGTGACGCGCGGGGTCGGCGCGGAAGGTCGGCAAGTCGATGATCGTGTATTCGGGGTTGAAATTCGCGAGTTCGTCGGTCTCGGGACGGACCAGCATCGTGCGGATGAACAAGCTGTGCCAGCTATATTCGTTGATGACGCGAACCTTGACGCGATGCTCGGGCTGCGATCCGCCGAACAGGTCCTGGATGAACAGGTCCTGCTTGGTGCCGAGATGGACAAGGAAGTCGGCCTTGAGGTTGGCGAAGGCGTCGGGGGTCATCGCCTTGTTCGACTTGCCCCACCACACCGTGTTCTCGGTCCCGGCGTCGCGCACGGTGAACTTGTCCTGCGCGCTGCGTCCGGTGTGCTTGCCGGTCTTAACGACCAGCGGTCCGTCCTTGGCGAGCAGCCCCTCGCCGCGCTGGATCGCAAGCTCGACCAGTGGCGCGGTCGTCAAGTTCCAGTGCAGCGTCGCGCCGGAAGCAAAACCCTGGCTCTCCAGCCCATGCGAAGAAACGCGCTTACTCACCGACCAGCCTCCATAAATATGTTCGAGCGGTGCAGGAATTGAGCCGCCGCATACGTATGCGGAGCCTATAGTCAGCGAGGTGATCGGGGTCAAAGCGACATTGCTTGTTCTATCTAACGACGCCCGGTATCCTTGCCCCTCCTGTCATCTGGAGCGGCCATGACCCCCGAGATCGCGCTCGTCGACGACGACCGCAATATCCTGACCTCGGTGTCGATCGCGCTCCAGGCGGAGGGGTTTGTAACGCGCGTCTACTCCGACGGAGCGGCGGCGCTTAAGGCATTCGCCGACAAGGAGCCCGACCTCGGGGTATTCGACATCAAAATGCCGGCGATGGACGGGATGGAATTGCTGCGCCGGCTGCGCGAGAGCAGCAACATGCCGGTGATCTTCCTGACATCGAAGGACGACGAGCTCGACGAGGCGCTCGGCCTCGCGATGGGCGCCGACGATTATATCGCCAAGCCCTTCTCTCAGCGGCTGCTCATCGCCCGTATCCGGGCGATCCTCCGGCGGCAGGAGTTCGCGCGCGGAACGGCGGTAATCAGCGAGGGGAACCCCGAACCGGAACTAATCGAGCGCGGCCGCCTGACGATGGACCCCGCCCGCCACAAGGTGACTTGGGACGGCAGACCGGTCACACTGACCGTCACCGAATTCATGATCCTCGAAGCGCTCGCCCAGCGCCCAGGGGTTGTCAAATCCCGTAACCAGCTGCTCGACATCGCCTATAGCGACGACGTGTTCGTCGACGACCGCACGATCGACAGCCACATCAAGCGCGTCCGTCGCAAGTTTCGCGGCGTCGATCTCCAATTCGACATGATCGAGACACTTTATGGCGTCGGATATCGTTTCGGCGAGGAGTGAGCCCGAAGCGCCGGGCGAATCGCGGCTTCGCTTCCGGTGGCGGCACACGCTCGCGAACCGGCTGCTCGCGACCAACCTGCTGACGCTCGCCCTGGTCTGGCTGGCCCTGTTCACGCTCGACCAGTTCCGCGACCAATTGCTCGGCGAGCGGGTCGGGCGTCTGCAGGCGGAGTCTGATTTCGCCGCCAGCGTTATGGGCGACCAGCCGGCCGCAGAGCGAGTTCGAACGCTCGCTCGAATCGGACGTGGGACCAGCAGCCGAATAAGGCTCTACGGCCCCGACGGAAAACTGCTGATCGACAGCTGGAAATCGACGGGTCCGACCTTCTTCCTGCGCGATCCGCGCAGCCAGCCGTGGACCAAGAATGCAGCTCGACTGCTCGACCGCGGGTTCAACGCGCTCACCAGTGCCGGCTTCCTCGAACCGTTTGTCGATCCGGCGATCGACCGGCGCGACAGCTGGCCGGAAGCGCTCGGCGCGCTGGCGAAGGGCAAGGTCCAGAGCAACGTTCGCGAGGCGCCCGACCTCACCCCGATCATCACCGCGGCGTCGCCTCTTAGCGACGGGTCGGTGGTGTTGACGATGGTCAATGACCGTAACTACACGCGCCTGATCCGCGCAGAGCGGGCGTCGCTCGGGGTCGCGCTGACGATCGCCGCCTTGCTGTCGGCCGCCCTGTCGTTGTACCTCGCGCGAACGATCGTCACGCCGCTCCGCCGGATAGCCCGCGCCGCGCACCGCGTGAGGCTCGGCCGGTCGCGTGAGGTACGAGTGCCGCGGCTCCCCTCACGCCAGGACGAGATCGGCATGCTCGCTCGCGCGGTCAGCGACATGAGCCAGTCGCTGCGCACGCGAATCGACAATATCGAAGCGTTCGCGGCGGATGTTACTCATGAGCTCAAGAATCCGCTCGCCTCGCTGCGGTCGGCGGTCGAAAGCCTCGAGAAGGTCGACGATCCGACGCTGCGAGCACGGCTGACCGACGTGGTGCGGCACGATGTGGCGCGGCTCGACCGGCTGATCGGTGATATATCCGAAGCAGCGCGGACCGACGCCGAACTGGCCCGCGCCCGCTTCGAGCCGGTTGACCTTGGGGCGTTGATCGAGAGTTTAGCGGAATCGTGGGAGCAGAGGCGGACAACCGGAAGTGTCCGCATCGCCTTCGCCCGCCCCCGCCGCGACAGCACAATGGTCCTTGGCGACCCGGCCCGCCTCGCCCGCGCAATCGACAATATAGTCGACAATGCGATCAGTTTCTCGCCCCCCGGCGGCCTCGTGGAAGTGGTTGCGGCTAGGGTTGGGGACGGCGTCCGTATCCGGATCGACGACGAGGGTCCGGGCGTGCCGCCCGCACAACGGGAAGCTATTTTTAACCGGTTTCACTCAGTAAGGCCTGAGGCCGAGCAATTTGGCCGCCATTCGGGACTCGGCCTTGCGATCGCGCGCGCGATCGTCGAAGGCCATGACGGGGAGATTGATGTGGCCGACCGCGATGACGCGCCTTCGGGTGCCCGCTTTACTATCCGCCTGCCAGCGGCGGACCTCGCATGAGCATTCGCCTCTCCTCCGAAACGCTCCACGCCAGCTGCGTCGCGCTCGACGGGCGGGCCGTGCTAATCACCGGCATCTCCGGATCGGGCAAGTCCGACCTGTCGCTTAGGTTGCTTGACCGGGGCTTTACCCTCGTCAGCGACGACCAGACGATCGTCCGCAAGCAGGGTGGCAAACTGATCGCGTCGGCCCCGTCGACGATCACCGGGAAACTGGAGATCCGCGGGGTCGGGATTGTCACGATGGACACGGTCGGTGACGTTCCCGTGGCACTGCTGGTCGAGCTGACCAGCGACGTCCAGCGGCTCCCCGACGACAGCCGCGAGCGCCCGATCCTCGGGGTGAACCTGCCGCTGGTCAGCGTCGACGCGATGACTGCCTCGGCGGCGTCCAAGGTGGCGCTCGCACTCGATCGCCTCGGGCTCAAGGTTTAGCGTGGCCCGCCGCCAGCCTTCGCAGCTGGCGCGTCTGCTCCTCGTCACCGGCATGTCGGGCGCGGGCAAGTCGAGCGTACTCGATGCACTCGAGGACATGGGCTGGGATTGTGTCGACAACCTTCCCGCGACGCTGCTCCAGGCCTTCGTCCATGCCGAAAGGGAAGTGCGCCGGACAATGCCGATTGCGGTCGGAATGGACGTTCGCAGCAGAGGCTTCGACGTCGCCACCCTCCCCGGGCTGGTCCGTGCAATCGAAGGAGTTTCGCCCGAAATCCTTTACCTCGACTGCGCCGGGGCCGAACTCATTCGCCGCTATGGCGAAACCCGCCGCCGCCACCCGCTCGCTCCCGACCGGCCGGCCGAGGACGGCATCGCGCGCGAACGCGAAATGACCGCGCCGCTGCGGCTGACGGCCGACGCGGTGATCGACACCACCGACCTCAAGCCCGCCGACCTGCGCGAGGAACTTCGCCGGCGCTATGGCAGTGACCGCGACGAGCCGGTGCTGACGATCGCCTCGTTCGGCTTCGCGCGCGGCGTGTCGCGCACCGCCGACCTCGTGTTCGATATGCGCTTCATCGACAATCCGCACTGGATCGAGGAGCTTCGCCCGCTCACCGGCATGGACCTCCCGGTCCGGGACCATGTCGCAGCCGATCCCGCGTGGGGAGCGACGATGGAGCGCATCGAAGCCCTTCTCGCCGACCTCATTCCCCGCTATTGGGCCGCGGGCAAAACATATCTCACGGTGGCGTTTGGGTGCACGGGCGGCCGGCACCGGTCGGTAGCGGCGGCGGTCGAAATGACGGAACGGTTGCGGGGCCGAGGCTTTTCGCCGATGATCCGCCACCGTGACCTCGCCACGCCGCCGAGCGACATGATCGAGGAACAGCCGGCGCGTCTTTCGGACGAACCGGACAAGTAATAGGCGGGCATCCAGGTACTGGTCATCCAGGCCTATGTAGCGGGTGAGGGAATGATTGGACTGGTTTTGGTGACCCACGGCCGTCTGGCGGCCGAGTTCATCACGGCAATGGAGCATGTCGTCGGGCCGCAGGAAGCGATCGAGGGCATTTGCATCGACGCCGACGACGACATGGAAGCGCGCCGCGGTGATATTGCCGCCGCGATCGCGCGCGTCGACCAAGGCACGGGGGTGATCATCCTGACCGACCTGTTCGGCGGCACCCCGTCGAACCTCGCGATCAGCCTGATGAAGAGCGACTCGATCGAGGTCATCGCCGGCGTCAACCTGCCGATGTTGATCCGGCTCGAGGGAGCGCGCAAGGCGATGGGGGTCCGCGCCGCAGTCGCGGCCGCACGCGAGGCGGGGCGTAAATATATTTCGGTGGCGAGTGAAATCCTCGGCGAGGCCGCAGCCTAGTGCCGAGCCGTTCGGTCGCCCTCGCCAATCGCCGCGGTCTTCACGCCCGGGCGAGTGCCAAGTTCGTCACGCTGGCGAGCGAACTCACCGCGACGGTCGAGGTTGAGAAGGACGGCAACAAGGTCGTCGGCACGTCGATCATGGGCCTGATGATGCTCGGCGCGGCGATGGGCGACGAAATATTGATCACGACCGAGGGCGACGGCGCCGACGAGGCGCTCGGGCGGCTGGTAGCGCTGGTCGAGGGCCGCTTCGGCGAAGATTGATGCCGCGGGTCGTCACGTCGTTCGGCAATGATACGGTCAAACTGATCCGATCGCTGCGCGACAAGAAGGCGCGGCGAGAGAGCGGGCTGTTCCTTGCCGAGGGACTGCGCATCCTGACCGAGGCGCGCGATAGCGGCAAACTTCCCGAACTTATCGCTTATGGGCCCTCGGGAGGGGCTCATCCGCTGGCCGCCGAGCTGATCGAAGCGACCGAAGCGGCGGGGGGCGAGGCAATCGAGACCACTTCCGACATCCTCGCCAAGATGAGCGGCAAGGACAATCCCGGGTTGGTGCTTGGCGCCTATCGCCAGCCGCCGACCGATCTCGCCCGCATCGCCCGCGAGACTTCACCCTTGTGGATCGTTGCCCAGGCGCTGCGTGATCCGGGCAATATCGGAACCATCCTGAGGACCGGCGATGCGACCGGCGCGGGCGGACTGATCCTGATCGACGATTGCGCCGATCCCTATTCGGTCGAGGCGGTGCGGGCGTCGATGGGGGCGGTATTCACGCAGGCCATCGCCACCGCGCGATGGGAGGAGTTCCTGCCGTGGCTCCGGACCGGGCCGGGGCAGTTGGTGGGCACCAGCCTGCGGACCGAAACCGACTATCTCGAGGCGCGCTTCGAAAAGCCGTGCTTCCTGCTGATCGGCAATGAAAGCCAGGGGTTGCCGGCGCCGTATGAGGCGGCGTGCGACCTTCTCGTCAAGATGCCGATGATGGGTCGCGCCGACAGCCTCAACGCGGCGGTCGCGGCGGCGGTGATGGCCTTTCAGGTGCGAGCAAGCTGGCGAGCCTGAACTGGAACGGTTCGGGCCCGTAAGTAGTTATCGCCTCATGACCCATTTATCCCGCCTCGTCCCGCTGGCGCTCGGCGCCGCCCTGCTGTCGGCCTGTACCACGCTGGAGAACCCGTTCGGCGGCGGCTACCCGGGGCCGCCGATGCCCGGCCCGACAGGGGTCTTTTTTCACGCGGTCGGCCAGGAACCCGGCTGGACGTTGGATATTAGCCCACGCGAGATGCGCTTCTCCGGCCCCTACGGCCAAGGGCCGATCAGCCAGCCGACGCCGCGCGCGATCAACGGCTTTGCCGGCGAGATCTACCAGACGCCGCGGCTCAACGTGAACGTCGTCCACGGCCAGTGCCGCGACGGAATGAGCGGGCGGGCCTACCCCGACAAGGTGCAGGTCCGCGCCGACAACCGCAGCTTTGAAGGCTGCGGCGGACCGACCGATGTTCCATCCGCGGCGCCGCCAGTGATGAGCGGCCCCCTGGCCGACAGTCACTGGCGGGTGGTGTCGGTCAATGGACGCACGACCCCGCTCAAGGGCGAATATCGCATGGATTTCACCTTTGACCGGGTCAGCGCGCGGTTCGGCTGCAACAGCTTCAGCGGGACTTACGCGCTCGACCGCGACATGATGAGCACCGGACCGCTGATCGGGACCCAGATGGCGTGCGGCGGCCCCGCTGCGAGCTTCGAATCGCAGGGTAGCGCGGTCGTTGCCCAACCCGCCCGGGTGCGTTTCTCGCCGGGACACCTGACCCTGACCAACAATGCGGGGATCATCGAGCTGGAACGGCGCTGAGGCTGCTAAGGTCAGTCTAAAGTCAGCCCTCCGCGCAATGGCTGCTTTGTCGTTTTTCCCAAGCGAATCAATTGATTGGGGATAGTTGCAGGCGAAATCCTATTATGCCAGCATAATCGTTACGCGAGGGCGTCGTCCGCGTCGGCAATGGGGCTGGGGAGCGCCACGTCCGAATAGCGCGCAAGCGCTTCGACGGCAGGAAGGTCTTCTAGCTTTTTTGAACTAGGTTCGAGGTTAAGGTCCTCAAACTTTTTACCGGTCTTAACTAATCGCTCCTCGAAGCTAGTCACGAATTTGTTGTAGTTCGTCACAGCTGTCCCGAGCCCGCTGCCTACAACGCGCAAATGTCCGGCAGCAATTACCAGCCGATCATATAATTCTTTCCCCAACTCGCCGATTCTCCTCGCTTCGGTTGCGAGCTTCTCCTGTCGCCACACCGCCGCTACGGTGCGGGCAATGGCGATGAGGTTGGTCGGAGTGGCGAGCAGCACGCGGCGGTCGAAGGCATAATCCCATAGCCCCGAATCCTGCTCGAGCGCAGCCGATAGGAAATGCTCGCCGGGGATGAACATCACGACATAGTCGGGGGCGTCGGCGAATTGCGACCAATAAGCCTTCGCGCCCAAGGTGTTGACGTGCGCCTTGATGGCGTTGGCGTGGCTGACGAGATGCGCCGCGCGCTCGACCTCGTCGACCGCACCGAACGCGTCCTGATAGGCGTTGAGCGACACTTTGGCGTCGATGACGAGGCTTTGGCCGCCGGGGACGCGGACGACGACGTCGGGGCGGAGGCGAACGCCCTCGTCGCCAGTGACGCTGACCTCGGTGGCAAAGTCCGCATGTTCAGACAGGCCGCAATTCTCGAGCACGTTTCGCAATTGCTGCTCGCCCCAGCGGCCGCGCGCCTTGGGGGCGTTGCGAAGCGCGTTGACGAGCTTGGCGGCCTCGGCCGAGACGCGCTCGGTGCCACTCTTCATCGCTTCGATATGA
>JBKJMA010000251.1:0-4568 GCA_046596505.1 Sphingomicrobium sp. | reverse complement strand
CGCCATTTCCTGCGCCTTCTTGCCGAGCGTGATCTCGCTGCCGACATCGCACCGGCGCGAGGCGATGTTGCACTTCACGCCGTTGACGAAAATATGGCCGTGGCTGACCAGTTGCCGTGCGGCCCAGATCGTCGGCGCGAACTTGGCGCGGTAGACGATCATGTCGAGGCGGCGCTCGAGCAGGCCGATGAGGTTCTGGCTGGCGTCGCCCATCATCCGCTCGGCGTGCTGGAAGGTCTGCTTGAACTGCTTCTCGGTGACGTCGCCGTAATAGCCCTTGAGCTTTTGCTTGGCGCGCAGCTGGATACCGAAGTCGGAGACCTTCGACTTGCGGCGCTGGCCGTGCTGGCCGGGACCATATTCGCGCTTGTTGACGGGGCTCTTCGGACGACCGAAAACATTCTCGCCCATGCGGCGATCGAGTTTATACTTGGCGCTGGAACGCTTGCTCATGTGAGATAATCCAATCTGCTGTTGTCGTTCGTGCCTGGGCCGCACCACGGAACCTTCAAGTTCCGCGCGACCACCGCTTCACCAGGCGTGCGGGGTCAATTGCGAAGCGGCGCGACTAGGCGAAGTGGGCACGAAGGTCAAGGTTTGCACTGGAGCGCGCGCTTTGCCATTGGGCGCATCATGACGATCGATCCCGACCAGTGCCAGACGATGACCGATGTTCGCTCCGGAGTCGACGATGTCGATCGAAGGATCGTGGCGCTGGTCGCCCGGCGGTTCGGCTACATGGACGCGGCGGCGCGGATCAAGCCCGATCGGGCGGCGGTCCGCGATGAGGTGCGAAAGGCCGAAGTCAAAGCGAAGGTAGACGCGGCGGCGGTGGCGCTTGGCGTCGACCAGGCACTGATAGCGCGGATTTACGAGGATCTGATCGAAACCTCGATCGCGCATGAATTTGTCGTATTCGACGAGACGCGGGCTTAATTCAGCGCGGCCTCGGCCTGACCAGCGTGCGGATTATCCCGCGCACCGCCTTCACCTCGCGGCTCGACCAGCGCGCTTTCGACATGATCGTCCGGATCGCATGGCGGGTGACAGTGATCCGCTCGGGCGGATGGAAATAACCCGCCGCGAGCAGCGATTCGTCGAGCTGGCCGATCAGCCCTTCGAGCTCGGCTTGCGGGGCGGGGGGTTCGACATCCTTGACCGGCGGCTGGGCCAGCGCCTCGCCCTTCGACCATTCATAAGCGAGCAGGATGACCGCTTGGGCGAGGTTCAATGATCCGAACTCGGGGTTGATCGGGACGGTGACGATCGAAGTCGCAAGCGCGACATCGTCGCTGGCGAGGCCCGACCGCTCCGGTCCGAACAGGATCGCGCTGCGGCCGGGGGTCGAGCGGATTTGTGCCGCCATGTCCTTGGGCCCGGTGACCGGCATGATCAGGTCCCGGCGGCGCACGGTCGAGGCAAACACGGTCGAGCAATCGGCGATCGCATTGGTGACGCTGTCGAACACTTGCGCCTGCTCGAGCACGATGTCCGCCCCGCTCGCCGCCGGTCCCGCCTCGGGGTTCGGCCAGCCGTCACGCGGCGCAACCAGCCGCATCTCGGTCAGCCCGAAGTTGAGCATCGCCCGCGCCGCCTTGCCGATATTCTGCCCAAGCTGGGGGCGTACTAGTATGATGAGGGGGGGCGGTGTGCCTTCCACGATCAGAGCAGGCGGTCGGGCTTGGGATCGATCGGCGCGGCCTCGACACTCTCGGCGATTTCGGTGAAATCCTGAGGTTCGGAGAAGTCTTTATAGACGCTGGCGAATCTTATGTAGGCAACATGGTCGAGCGCTTTCAGCCCGGCCATTACAGCCTCGCCGATGCGGTCGACCGCGACGTCATCACCCTGCGTTTCGAGCTGGCGTTGGATGCCCGAGATGAGCTTGTCGATCCGCTCGGGCAGGATATCACGCTTGCGGCAGGCGAGCTCGATCGAGCGTTCGAGCTTGCGCCGGTCGAACGGCTGGCGCTTGCCGTCCTTCTTGACCACGGTGAGGTCGCGCAATTGAACCCGCTCGAAGGTTGTGAAGCGCGCGCCGCACCCTTCGCACTGCCGCCGCCGCCGGATCGCCGCGCCGTCTTCCGAAGGGCGGCTATCCTTCACCTGGCTGTCTTCATGCGCGCAGAAGGGGCAGCGCATTTAGCGCTTGATCCGCTGCCACAGCGCGATGCCGACGCCGCCGATCAGTCCGACGGGGATCGTCAGCACCGGTAGCAGGATCGCCGCGACGGTCCCGATCGCGGCTCCGGCGAGGAGCGGCTTGGCGGAGGGATGGGCTAGCCCTTCCCGGCGGATGCCTTTGAACTCCTCGGTCGCACGCGCGAGGTATCCGGGGCGGGTGGGGTCGGCCATGGCGGGTCAGTCCTGGTAGATGGGGAAGCGGGCGCAGAGGTCGCGGACGCGCACATTGACCGCCGCCTCGACCGCCCGATCGCCCGCCTTCACGCCTTCGAGCACGTCGGCGACCATGTCGGCGATATCGCGGAACTCCGCCTCGCCGAAGCCGCGCGTGGTGCCGGCGGGGGAGCCGACGCGAATACCGCTGGTCTGCATCGGGGGAAGCGGGTCGAACGGCACGCCGTTCTTATTGCAGGTGATGCCGGCGCGCTCGAGCGCTTCGTCGGCGTCCTTGCCGGTGATGCCGAGCGGGCGCAGGTCGACCAGCGCGAGGTGGGTGTCGGTGCCGCCCGAAACGAGGTCGGCGCCGCGCTCCTTGAGGCGGCTGGCAAGCACCTGGGCATTCTTGATGACCGCCTTGGCATAGGTCTTGAAGCCCGGCTCGAGCGCTTCACCGAATGCGACGGCTTTCGCCGCGATGACGTGCATCAGCGGGCCGCCCTGGAGGCCGGGGAAGACCGCCGAATTGATCTTCTTGGCGATCGCCTCGTCGTTCGTCATGACCATCCCTCCGCGCGGGCCGCGCAGCGTCTTGTGGGTAGTTGTGGTCACCACGTGCGCATGGCCGAACGGAGTCGGATGCTCGCCCGCGGCGACCAGGCCGGCGAAATGCGCCATGTCGACCAGCAGGGTCGCGCCCACCTCGTCCGCGATCGCGCGGAAACGGGCAAAGTCGATCTGCCGCGGATAGGCCGAGCCCCCGGCGAAGATCAGTGTCGGGCGATGCTCCTTCGCCAGGGCCTCGACCTGATCGAAGTCGATCAGGTCGTCGTCACGCCGCACGCCATACTGGATTGCGTTGAACCATTTGCCCGACTGGGCGGGCTTGGCGCCGTGGGTCAGGTGGCCGCCCGCGTCGAGGCTCATCCCCAAGATGGTGTCGCCGGGCTTGGTCAGCGCCAGCATCACCGCGCCATTGGCCTGCGCGCCCGAGTGCGGCTGGACGTTGACGAAGCCGCAACCGAACAATTGCTTGGCGCGGTCGATCGCCAGCTGCTCGACGAGGTCGGACGGGTGGCAACCCTGGTAATAGCGGCGGCCCGGATAGCCTTCGGCATATTTGTTGGTGAACACCGAGCCCTGCGCCTCGAGCACTGCGCGCGAGACAATGTTTTCGGACGCGATGAGCTCGATCTGGGTTTGCTCGCGGTGTAGCTCCGCGGCGATCGCGTCGGCGACCGCGCTGTCGGTCTGGCGCACCGTCCGCGTGAAGAAGCCGTCGGGCTGGACATCGTTCAAATTGGCGGCGGTTGCCATCAGGCGCGCTCCTGCTCGAGGTGGGGGGACAACATGTCGACGCGGCGTTGGTGGCGGCCGCCTTCGAATTCGGTGGTGAGGAACGCGGTGACGCACGCCTTGGCCATCTCGATCCCGATCAGGCGGGCGCCGAGCGCGATGGCGTTGGCGTCGTTGTGAGAGCGGGCGAAGGTGGCCGAAAGCGGCTCGCTGACCTGCGCGCAGCGGCAGGCGGGATTGCGGTTGGCGGCAATGGCGATGCCGATTCCCGAGCCACAGATGGCGATCCCGCGCTCCGCCTCGCCTTCGCCCAGCGCTCGGGCAAGCCGCGCGCCATAATCGGGATAATCGACGCTGGCGGCGCCGTGGGTGCCAAGGTCGAGGATGTCATGGCCAGCCTCGCCGAGCCACGCCGCAAGGGCGTCCTTGAGATCGACGCCGGCATGGTCGGCGGAAAGGGCGATGCGCATGCCGGTCGCCTACGCCAAGCGACCGGGATTCGCCAGTGGTGGTTCAGGCCGCCCGGCGCTTTTCGAGTTCAAGGCGGCTCCACACTTCATCCAGCGCACCGACGAGCTCGTCGATCATCGCCTCGCTGTGGCACGGACCGGGAGTGAAGCGCAGCCGCTCGGTGCCGCGCGGCACGGTCGGATAGTTGATCGGTTGGACGTAAAGGCCGTACTCGGCGAGCAATATGTCGCTGATGCGCTTGGCCTTGACCGCGCAGCCGACCATCACCGGCACGATGTGCGTGACGCCGTTCATCACCGGCAGGCCGGCCTCGGTCATCCTCGCCTTGAGCGCCGCTGCCGCCGCTTGCTGCGCCGCGCGTTCCTCACCCGATTGCTTTAAGTGCCGCACCGACGCGAGCGCCCCTGCGACGAGCACCGGCGACAGGCTGGTCGTGAAGATGAAGCCCGGCGCATAGCTGC
>JBKJMA010000202.1:0-9799 GCA_046596505.1 Sphingomicrobium sp. | reverse complement strand
CGGTGACCCCCACCGTTCACTACAACATGGGCGGCATCCCGACGAACTTCCACGGCGAGGTCGTAACGCTCAAGAACGGTGAGCCCGACAGTGTCGTTTCCGGCCTGTTCGCGGTTGGCGAAGCGGCGTGCGTCTCGGTCCACGGCGCCAATCGCCTAGGCTCGAACAGCCTGATCGACCTCGTCGTGTTCGGCCGCGCCGCCGGTCATCGCCTCGCCGAAGTGATCAAGCCGCAAGCCGCGCAGAAACTGCTCGCCAAGGACAGCGCCGACCTCGCGCTCGCCCGGCTCGACAAGTTTCGTCACGCCCATGGCGAGACCAAGACCGCCGCGATCCGCAGCGAGATGCAGCGCACGATGCAGGCCGACTGCGCGGTGTTTCGTACCGAGAAAACGCTCGACGAAGGGGTGGCCAAGATCGACGCAGTCTACCGCCGGATGCAGGACGTTCAGGTCAGCGACCGCAGCCTGATCTGGAACAGCGACCTCATCGAAACGCTCGAACTCGACAATATGCTGAGCCAGTCAGTCGTCACGATGCACTGCGCCGCCAACCGCAAGGAAAGCCGCGGCGCACATATGCACGAGGACTATGCCACTCGCGACGACGCCAATTGGATGAAGCACACCATCGCTTGGTTCGAGGGCTGGGGCGGCGAGGGAGGGTCGGTCAAGATCGACTATCGCCCGGTCCACGAATACACGCTGACCGACGAGGTTGAGTATATCAAGCCCAAGGCGCGAGTGTACTGAACCCAAATCTTATCAACGAAAACTGGCCCGCCCGGCATCGCCGCGGCGGGCTTTTTCGTGGTTGCGAAGCAGTCCGATTTGACGGCGAACCGTGCTTCCATTACGACGAATTGTGCATCAGGAGCGATGAACCGATGACCGAGCCCAGCCCGAGCCGCAAGTTCCTCCGTGCCCTGCTGGTTGGTTTCCTCCTCGCCATCCCGATCTTCTCGGTCTGGCTGCTCGTCTACGACCGCCAGTCGCAATCGGCCCAGGCGCGTGCGTCGATCGCGGCGGGGTGGGGCGGGGCGCAGGTCATCTCCGGGCCCGAGCTGTCGATCCCGTTCGAGCAAACGGTCAACACCACTGAACAGGTTAACGGCCAGCCGGTCGCGCGCACCGCGACGATCGACCGCCGCCTGATCCTCGCGCCGAGCGGGGTCGATGCGGCGACGACGCTGCTTCCCGAACGCCGCTCGCGCTCGATCTACGATGTAGTCATCTATCGCGCGGTGACCAGCGGACGCGCACTGTTCCAGCTGCCCAGCGACCTCACCTCGCTCGGCGTCCAGTCCGGCAGCCTCCAACTTGCGCGCGCCGAGCTTCGCTTCGGCATTTCAGACGCGCGCGGCCTCACGGCAAATCCGCAGATCGGGGTAGGCGGCCAGATCCTCCCGCTCGGCCCCGGCGGCGGCACCAGCCTTATCCCGTCGGGCTTCTACGCGCCGATCGACCTCACCAAGACCAACTCGGCAAAGCTAGCCGTCGACTTTCGCTTTATCCTTCGCGGCAACGGCTCGATCGCGCTCGCGCCGCGCGCCGGCGACACCGCGTGGCGCGTCACCTCGCCATGGACCAACCCCAGCTTTGGCGGCGGCTTTCTCCCTGAATCGCACAAGCTCGGCGAGACCGGGTTCGACGCCGGCTACCGCATCGACAATCTCGCGCTCGGCCGCTCCTTGCTATTCGTCGAGGGCACCGAGCAGGAAGGCCCCGGCAAGATCGCCCCCGGCGCCGACCCAAGCCAGGACACGCAGCTCGCCTCGATCCAGTTGGTCGAGCCGATCGACCTCTATTCGCAGGTCAACCGTGCAACCAAATACGGCTTCCTGTTCGTCGCCTTCACCTTCCTTGCCTATTTGCTGTTCGACATTATCGGCGACGTGCCGGTCGCGACGATCGAATATCTGCTCGCGGGGGCCGGGCTCGTCCTGTTCTTCGTCCTGCTGCTCGCCTTCGCCGAGGTTATCGGCTTCTCGCCCGCCTACCTTCTGGCCGCGGCGGCGATCACCGGGCTCAATACCGCTTACTCGGCGGCGGTGCTCAAGAGCTGGCGCCGCGCGGCGGTAATCGGCGCGATCCTCGCCGCGCTCTATGCGGTTCTTTACGTGCTGCTCAGCCTTGATGCCTATTCGTTGCTGATCGGCTCGATCCTACTCTTCGCTGCGCTGGCGGGGACGATGTATGTCACCCGGCGGCTCGACTGGGCCGGATCGCTTCAGGCCAATTCGCAAGAGGGTGGCGCCGACCGAGAGGCCTAGCTAAGCCCCTTTCATAATGACCAGCACCACACCCCCCAGGCGGGTTTTTCCCGCCGCCAAGGTCGACGCTCAGGCGGCGAAGCACGTACCCTCGTCGCCGCAGACGGAGAGCGCCGCCTACAAGCTCGCCTTTCAGGACACCGACTTCCTGCTCCGCGAAGACCTCCGTCCGGTCCGGTTCCAGCTTGAACTGCTCAAGCCCGAACTGCTGCTCGACGAGGCCAAGATCGCTTCGACTTTCGTCTTCTATGGTTCCGCGCGCGTGCCCGAGCCGTCGAAAGCGGACGAGCTGGTCGCCGCCGCTCGCAGCGACCGCGAGCGAGGGATCGCCGAGCGGCTCAAGGCCAAGGCTCACTATTACGACATAGCCCGCGGGCTGGCGCGGCTGGTCAGCGATTATCCGATCGGCGACGATGGCCAGCGCCACTTTGTCGTTTGTTCGGGCGGCGGGCCGTCGTTCATGGAAGCCGCCAATCGCGGCGCCGAGGACATGGGCAAGGATTCGATCGGGCTCAACATCGTCCTGCCGCACGAGCAATTGCCCAACCCGCACGTCACCCCCGACCTGAGTTTCCAGTTCCACTATTTTGCGCTGCGCAAGATGCACTTCCTGCTGCGCGCGCGGGCGGTGGCGGTGTTTCCCGGCGGGTTCGGGACGTTCGACGAGATGTTCGAGCTGCTGACCCTGATCCAGACCGGCAAGATGCGGCCGATGCCGATCCTGCTGTTCGGGCGCGAATTCTGGACGAAAGTCGTCAACTTCGAGGCGTTGGCCGACGAAGGCGTGATCTCGCTCCACGACCTCGACCTCATCACCTGGTGCGAAACCGCCGAGCAAGCCTGGGCCGCGGTTCAAGCGCATTACGCGGAAGGCCGGCACGAGCGGGCTTGACGCCCGCTCGACTAGCTTATTTGGTCGCGACGCCCTTCGGACCGGTCAGCTTGGCCGCGCCTTCGCCACCGACATTTTTCGGTCCGCCAGTCACCGCCTGCTGCTCGGTGAGCACGGCGGTGTTCGGCGCCTTCTGCGCGTCTGCGCTGATATTCTCGGCGGCAGCCTTGGCACCATCCGCCGATGCGCCCGCCGCAGGAGCAGCTTCTTCCTTTGGTGCGGCGGGAAGCGGCTTGGGCGCGTCGCTCTTGGTGTTTAGAAAGGCGATGACGTTGGCGCGCTCCTGCGGATCGCTCAACCCGGCGAAGGTCATCTTCGTGCCCGGCGCGAAGGCTTTCGGGCTGTGCAGCCATGCACCAAGCTGGGTCCAGTCCCAGTTGCCGCCCTTGCCCGACAGCGCCTCTGAGAAGGCATAGCCTCCGGCGCCCTTGCCGATCGGTTCGCCGAGCACGCCCCACAGGTTCGGACCAAGCGCATTCGCCCCGCCCTTGTCGGCGTTGTGGCAGGCAGCGCACTTCTTGAATACGTCGGCGCCCTTGGCCGCGTCGGCGCTGGCGAGGTAAAATTCAATCGGCTTCTCGGCGGCGACCGCGGCGCCGGCGCCTTCCTCGACTACGCCGGCGATCGGATAGCCCATCTTTTCGGGCCGTTCCTGATTGAAGACCTCGCCGGTGACGATCGAGCCGCCGAGCGCGACGATGCCGGCGAACAGGATCCAGCCGGCGATGGTGTTGTTGCGGTCTTGCATGGAAACCCCGTGGAACGCTCGCGCGATTGATCGTGCGGCCCGCCCTTAAAGGGCAGGTCGGTAATCATCAAGCGGCCAGCCAATCCTCAAGCAGCGTGCGGGCGATCGCGAAGCGCGGCGGCGGCACGAACGGCGCGCTTGGCGCACCGGCCATCGCCGCTTCGACATCAGCGCGCGTGAACCAGCGCGCATCATCGAGTTCGGTCGTGTCGATCACCAACTGTTCATCGAGTGCCCGCGCCCTGCACCCGATCATTAGGCTCGACGGGAATGGCCATGGCTGGCTGGCGACATAGCGAACCTCGGCGACCCTGATCCCGGCCTCCTCGTGAAGCTCGCGCGCCACCGCCGCTTCGATCGTCTCGCCTGCCTCGACGAACCCGGCCAGCGCCGAATAATGGCCCAGCGGAAACCGCGGTTGGCGGCCGAGCAGCAGCCGCCCGTCATGCTCGGCGAGCATGATCACGACCGGGTCGACGCGCGGGAAATGCTCGGCCTCGCAAGACCCGCAGAGGCGCGACCAGCCGCCGCGAACTGGCTCGGTTGCTTGGCCGCAGACCGAGCAGAATGGGTGGCGGCGGTGCCAGTTGACCAGGCTCAGCGCGGCGGCGAACAGCGGTGCGTCGCGATCCGCCAGCTTGCCGAGTAATCCGAAATGCACGCGCGTGTTGATGGGTTCCGCGCCGTCCGGAAACGGGGAGAAGCGTGGCAAGCCATTGTCGAGGCCGAGGAACAGCGGAGCCTCGTCGGCCCGGCACAGCCCCCATTTGAGGCAGCCCAGCTCGTCAACTGCCGGCGCGCCGTTGCGCCAGACCAACGCTCGGGCGGCCGGGTCATCGGCAAGCTCAGCAATACGCTCGGGCTGGGATCGCAGCGCATCGGCGCGGTCGAGCCCGGCGCCGGAAAAAAACGGGTCAGGCAGCAAACAACATTCTCCGCTGGGCGAGCACCGCCTCGACCGCGCGGCGGAAGAGGGTCGGCAGGCCGGCCTCGCTAATCGTGTCGAGTGGTTGCCACCAGCCCTCTCCGACCGGCTCGCCGCGCGCGACAATCGCGAGATCGAGTGTGAAATGGGTGAAACCATGCGCGACCGTGGCCAGCGCCGGCTGCATCGGCGCAGCGTCGCCCCACTCCCCACCGGGGAGCGCTGCCATCCCGCCGAGCAAACCCTTGTCCGGCCGCCGCAGCAGCCACAGCGCGCCGTCGCGCTCGATCCACCATGCGGTGCCGAATCGGTGCGGTCGATCGCGCTTCGCCTTGGGCGCCGGAAACGCCTCTGGCGTCCCGCTCGCGGACGCTGTGCAGTCAGGGCGCAGCGGGCACTCCCCGCAGCGCGGTGCCCTGGGCCGGCAGATCGTCGCGCCCAAATCCATCATCGCCTGCGCGAAGTCGCCCGCTCGCTCCGTCGGCGTAATCCGTTCCACCAGCGCGCGAATCTCCGCCTTGGCCTCCGCCACGGGCCGCGCGATGCCGAACAGCCGCGACACGACTCGCTCGACATTGGTATCGATCACGACCGCCCGTCGGCCGAACGCAATGGCCGCGATCGCCGCCGCGGTATAGGCGCCCAGCCCGGGCAACTTGCGCAGCCCCACCTCATCCTCGGGAAACCCACCTCGCGCCGCGACCTCGCGCGCACAGGCAATGAGGTTGCGCGCCCGGGCATAATAACCAAGCCCCGCCCACTCCGCCAAAATCTCCGCGTCCGCCGCCCCGGCCAGCGCCTCGACCGTCGGCCACCGCTCGACGAACCGCGCGAATCGCGGCGTCACTGTCGCGACCGTCGTCTGCTGCAGCATCACTTCACTCAGCCACACCCGATACGGGTCTGGCGCCGCCTCCCGCCACGGCAGGCGCCGGGCGTGGAGCCGATAATGTTCGAGCAGGCGAGATACGATATTGGCGCTCACCGGTTTGCTATGGCATGGACAACGGTGATGTCGAAGAAGCCAATCCCGCCCGAACCCCAGCGCCGCGGCTATGCCCGCGCCGCTGGCGACATCGTCGGCGATATCAGCGGCATGGCGTTTAAGCGGTTCGGCTTCGTCCAGGGTGCGGTCGTCAGCCGCTGGAAGGAGATCGTCGGCGAACGCTATGCCCGCGTCTCGGTCCCCGAATCGATCCGTTTCACCGCCGGCAAGAAATCGGGCGGGACGCTCAGCCTGGTCGTCGAGGGTGCCCACGCCCCGCTGATGCAGCACCTCGCGCCGATGATCGTCGAGAAGGTCAATCGCTTCTTCGGCTATGAGGCGGTCACCCGCATCGCTTTTCGCCAGGGCCGTGTCGCCGACGCCACTGTCCGCCCCCAGCGCCAGTCCCCCGCGCCAGTCCCGGCCGAACTCGGCGACGGCCTTCGCGCGATCGCCGACGACGAGCTGCGCGCCTGTCTGACCAGCCTCGCCGGCCAGATCGCCGCAACTACAGGCCCGCCGCTAATCGAACGGCCACGCCCGATTCCATCCTTGTTTAACCTTCCGAAAGTTTCGTGATGATCCGCGCGTCGTTACTGCTCGCTGCCTTAGCGCTCGCGACCCCCGCTATCGCCCACGCCAAGCCGCGTTCCGCGCATCCGGCGCAATTCGCGCATCCAGCGAAACCGAACGACTGGACCCACGTGGCCGGTGCCACCGCCGCCGGTGGCTTCGTTATGGGCAACCCCGCGGCGCGGGTGAAGTTGGTCGAATATGGCTCGCTGACTTGCCCGCACTGCCGCCATTTCGACGAGGTCGCCGCCGCGCCGCTCGCTGCCTATGTCCGCACTGGCCGCGTCAGCTGGGAGTTTCGTTCCTTCCTCCTCAGCGGTTTTGACATCCCCGCGACGCTGACCGCCGGCTGCAACGGCGCCGCGACCTTTTTTCCGCTGCTCCACGCGCTCTACGTCGCCCAGCCCGACTGGGTCACGAAAATGCAGGCGATCCCCGCCGACCGTCTCGAGCAGATCCGCAAGCTGGCGCTCCCCGAGCAATTCGCCGCGATCGGCGACGCCGCCGGTTTCCCGGCGTTCGCAGCGGCGCGCGGTATCCCGGCTCCGAAACTCGGTGCCTGCCTGCGCAACCAAGCTGCTGCCGACCGCGCCGTACTGACCACCGCCGATGGTCAGAACAAATATAAGGTTCGCGGCACTCCGACCTTCATGATCAACGGTGTCACCGTCGACTACAGCGCCGGGCCGTCGCCGTGGGCGGTCGTCGACACGGCCCTCAAATCCTTCCTTGCGAAAGTATATCGATGAAGACTTTTCCCATCCTGATCGCCGCAACTGCGCTTGTCGCCGCTGGCGGATGCACCAAGAAAGCCGGCGATGCCGGCGCGGCAAGCGGCAATGTTTCTTCCGCACCCACCGTCGCCGTCGAGGCCCCCGCCAACGGCGACTGGTCCGAGGCTGTCGCCCCGACCGCCGCGGGTGGCTTCGTCATGGGCAACCCGAACGCCAAGGTGAAGCTGGTCGAATATGGGTCGATGACCTGTCCGCATTGCGGCGAGTTCGACAAGGTCGGCGCCAAGCCGCTGATCGACAATTATGTTCGCACCGGGAAAGTCAGCTGGGAATTCCGCAACTTCGTCCGCGATCCGTATGATCTCGCCGCCAGCCTCGTCGCCCGCTGTAATGGTGCGAAGAGTTACTTCGGTCTGACCCGCGCGTTCTACTCTTCGCAGAGGGACTGGGTCGGCAAGCTCCAGTCCGTTCCGCCGAAGGAAACCGAAGCGCTGCAGGCGCTGCCCCCGGCGCAGCAGTTCAGCGCGATCGGCAAAATGGCCGGCTTCCCGCAATTCGCGGCGCTGCGCGGCGTGCCCGCTGCGAAGGCCGAGGCCTGCCTCGCCGACACCAAGGAAGTCGACCGGCTTGTCCAGATGAACAGCGATGCGGTGTCGCAATACAACATCCCGGGCACACCAAGTTTTCTCCTCAACGGCACGCTGCTCGCTGAGACCGCGACGTGGGAGACGCTCGAGCCCAAACTCAAGACCGCGCTGGCGGGCTAAGGCTCAGCGTCGGGGGGCGCGCAATTGCGGATCAGGCGACTTAAACTCAGCGGCTTCAAAAGCTTCGTAGAACCGGCCGAACTGCGCATCGAGCCGGGGCTGACCGGGGTTGTCGGCCCCAACGGTTGCGGCAAGTCGAACCTGCTCGAGGCGATCCGCTGGGTAATGGGTGAGGGCAGCGCCAAGTCGCTCCGCGGCGGCGGGATGGAAGACGTCATCTTCGCCGGCACCGCCACCCGCCCGGCGCGCGATTTCGCCGAAGTCTCGCTGCTCGTCGACACGCTTAAGGGCGACAGCGAAGTAACCCGCCGGATCGAGCGCGGCGCCGGTTCGGCCTACCGCCTCGACGGCCGCGATGTGCGCGCCAAGGACGTCGGCTTGCTCTTCGCCGACGCCGCGACTGGGGCCCATTCCCCCGCGCTGGTCAGTCAGGGCCGGATCGGCTCGGTGATCGCCGCCAAGCCGGTCGAGCGCCGCCTCATGCTAGAGGAGGCGGCGGGCATTTCCGGCCTCCACGTTCGCCGCAGGGACGCCGAGCAGAAATTGCGCGCGACCGAGACCAACCTCGCCCGCCTCGACGAGCTGCTCGCCGACCAGGAAGTGCGCATCGGCCAGCTTCGCCGCCAGGCCCGCGCCGCCGAACGCTATCGCGCCATGACCGACCGCGCCGCCGCCGCCGCCGATGCTGAGGCCAAAGCGGCGGCGGGCGAGGTCGTCGCGCTCCACGACGCAATGACCCGCGGCCAGGTCGCGCAGGAGCATGGCGCGGCCGAAGTCGCTCTCCGCCGCGCCGCTACGCAGGAGGCGCGCGACGACGGCCGGAACCTCGCCCACGGCCTCGCCACCGCCCGCGCGCGATGCGACACCGTGGCGCGGCGGCTGGCGGAGCTCGAGCGCCTCGCCGCTTCGCTTGCCGCCGAGACTGCACGCGAGCAAGTACTGCGCGAAGATGCCGCGCGCGCCGCTGCCGCGCTGGAGGCAGAGACCGCCACGATCGAGGAACGGCTGGCCGACGGGGAGGCGGGCGCCGCGCGGATCGCCGCCGAGTTGAGTGCAGCCGAAACCGCATCACGCGGCGTCGAAGCGACCCTCGCCGGCCTGCTCGCCAAGGACGCCGCGATGCGCGCCGAGCTCCGCGTCGCCGAAGCCGCGCTCGACGCCGCGAATGCGCAGGCTGCCCGCGTCGAGTCCGAGGCCGCGCGTCTATCCGCCCAACTCGCCGCGCTCGGCGACGGCTCCGAGCATCGCGATGCCGCCATCGTCGCCGAAGCGCGCGTCGCCAATTCGGCGACCGCCTTCGCCATTGCCGAAACCGCGCTCATTCAGGCCGAATCCGGTCGCGCCCGCGCGGTCGAGCAGCGCGACATGGGCGAAACGATACTCGCCAGCGCCCGCGCCGCGCTTGCCGCCGCCGATGCCGAGCGATCCGCGCTGGTCCGCGCGCTCGACCATGGCCGCAGCGGCTCGGTACTGGCCGGGATCGCCGCCGACCCGGGCTACGAACGCGCCCTCGCGGCGGCGCTCGGGGACGACCTCGAAGCCGACATTGGCGGCACCGGCGCGCGCCGGTGGGACGGCAGCGAACCCCAAGCCGCCGACCCCGTGCTCGCTCCCGGCCTCGCTCCCCTTAGGGCCCATGTCCGTGCCCCGCCCGAGCTCCACCGCCGCCTCGCCCAGATCGGAGTCGCCGAGCGCGATGACGGACAGCCATTGCTCCCCGGCCAGCGTCTCGTCACCCGCGACGGGGTCGTCCGCCGCTGGGACGGTTTCGTCGCGATCGGCGGCGGAGCGGCGGCGGCCGAACGCCTCGTCCGCGCCAACCGGCTCACCGCGATCGACGCCGATCTCCCTGGATTTACCCAGTCCGTGACCCAAGCCACCTTGGCCCGCGACCAAGCCGCCT
>JBKJMA010000245.1:0-4600 GCA_046596505.1 Sphingomicrobium sp. | reverse complement strand
GCTCACCGACAGGACTTGAACACGCCATGGACCTTCGCAAGCTGAAGACGCTGATCGACCTCGTCTCAGAATCGAACATCTCTGAACTCGAAATCACCGAAGCCGACGGCAAGGTGCGCATCGTCAAGGCCGAACCGGCTGGCGCTGCAACGCCGATCTACTACGCACCCGTGCCGGCGATGATGGCCGCGCCGGTGCCAGCGGCAATGGCAGCGGCCGAGTTGGCGACGCCGGTCGCCGAGATTGGCCACCCGGTCAAGTCGCCGATGGTCGGGACCTTTTACCGCTCCGCCAACCCCGGATCGAAACCGTTTTCCGAGGTCGGTGATGCGATCAAGGAAGGCGACCCGATTTGCATCATCGAGGCCATGAAGATCATGAACGAGATCGAAGCGGACAAGTCCGGCACGGTCACGCGCATCCTGTGTGAGAACGGTCAGGCTGTGGAGTTCGGGCAGCCCTTGTTCATCATCGAATAAGGCGCCGGCCCCATGTTCAAGAAGATTCTCATTGCCAACCGAGGCGAGATCGCGCTGCGAGTGCAGCGCGCTTGCCGCGAACTGGGCATCAAGACGGTCGTCGTCTACTCAGAAGCCGACCGCGACGCGAAATACGTCAAGCTGGCCGATGAAGCCGTGTGCATCGGCCCGGCCGCGTCGTCGCAAAGCTACCTCAACATGCCGGCGATCATCTCGACCGCCGAGGTCACCGACGCCGAGGCGATCCACCCGGGCTACGGCTTCCTGTCGGAGAACGCCGATTTTGCCGAGCGGGTCGAACGAAGCGGCTTCACGTTCATCGGGCCGACGCCGGCATCCATCCGCGTCATGGGGGACAAGGTCTCGGCCAAGCAGGCGATGATCAAATCGGGTGTGCCCTGCGTGCCGGGCTCGGAGGGCGCGCTGCCCGAAGACCCGAAGGAAATCATCAAGGCCGGGCGCGCAGTCGGCTACCCGGTGATCATCAAGGCCTCGGGCGGCGGCGGCGGACGTGGCATGCGTGTCGTGCACACCGAGGCAGCGCTGATCCACGCGGTGCAAACGACGCGCGCCGAGGCCGGCGCGGCCTTCGGCAACTCGACCGTGTACATGGAGAAGTTCCTCGAGAACCCGCGTCACATCGAGATTCAGGTGCTGGCCGACGAACACAAGAACGCGGTCTGGCTCGGCGAGCGCGACTGCTCGATGCAGCGGCGCCACCAGAAGATCCTTGAAGAGGCGCCGGCACCGGGCATACCGCGCCGCATCATCGAGCGCATCGGCGAGCGCTGCGCCGCGGCGTGCAAGAAGATCGGCTACCGCGGTGCGGGCACGTTCGAGTTCCTGTACGAGAACGGCGAGTTCTTCTTCATCGAGATGAACACACGCGTACAGGTCGAGCACCCTGTCACCGAACTCGTCACCGGCATCGACATCGTGCAGATGCAGATTCGCATCGCCGCGGGCGAGAAGCTGCCGTTCACGCAGCGCAACATCCAGATGCGCGGGCATTCGATCGAATGCCGGGTGAACGCCGAGGACCCTTACAAATTCACACCCTCGCCGGGCCGGATCACGATGTGGCACCCACCGGGCGGCCCGGGCGTGCGCGTCGATTCGCATGCTTACACGAACTACTATGTGCCGCCGAACTACGACTCGATGATCGGAAAAATCATCGTCCACGGCGACACGCGCGATCAGGCGCTCGCGCGCATGCGCATCGCGCTGTCGGAGATGGTGGTCGAGGGCATCCAGACCAACATCCCGCTGCACCGCGAGTTGATGGTCGACGCCAAGTTCATCGAGGGGGGCACCAGCATCCACTACCTCGAAGGTTGGCTGAGCCAGCACAAGCGCTGAAACCATGGTCGAACTGCTCTTGCTCGCGCCGCAGAACTGCGTCGAGGACGTCGGCGACGCTTTGATCGACGAGCTTGATGCGTTGTCGGTCTCGGTCGAGGACGCCGATGCCGATACCGATGCCGAGCACGCGCTGTTCGGCGAGCCCGGCATGCCTTCGCCCAAGGCAGGCTGGCAGCGCTCCGTTGTGCGCGCGCTGTTCCCGGACGATGTCGCCGCCACCGAGGCGGCGACGCTGCTGCTTGCGCAGGACTGGGCGCAGGCGGTGCACGTACAGCACATCCTGGCGGTTCCAGAGCAGGATTGGGTGCGCCTCACGCAGTCCCAGTTCGCCCCGGTGCCGGTCACGTCCGATTTCTGGATCGTGCCGAGTTGGCATGAGCCCCCTGCCGGCGCAGCGCGCGTGATCCGGCTCGACCCGGGACTCGCGTTCGGCACCGGCACGCACCCGACGACGCGCATGTGCCTGCGTTGGACGGCAAACCACGCCCCGGAACACGCAACGCGTTGGCAACGCGTGCTCGATTACGGCTGCGGCTCGGGGATCCTCGCGATCGGCGCAGCGTTGTACGGTGCGAACCAAATCGACGCGGTCGACATCGATCCGGCCGCTGTCGCATCGACCCGTGCAAATGCCCTCGCGAACGGCGTGACCGTGAACGCCGATCTGCCCGACGCGGCACGCGGCACGTACGCGCTCGTCCTCGCGAACATTCTTGCCAAGCCGCTGAAAATTCTCGCGCCTCTGCTGTGTGCGCACGTGGCTGGCGACGGCGATTTGGTGCTGGCGGGCATTCTTGATCGCCAGGCCGACGAACTGAAAGCCGCGTACGCCCCGTGGCTGCAATTGCATGTCGCCGATGCCGAAGATGGCTGGATCCTGATGACGGCGCGGCGCGTCGGCTGAACCGGGGCGCACGCTCGATGAGTCTGGTCACCCGCTGCACCGCATGCGACACGGTTTTCCGCGTCGTTCAGGATCAGCTGAAGGTCTCCGAAGGATGGGTTCGGTGCGGCCGTTGCAGCGAGGTGTTCAACGCGCTCGACGGGCTGTTCGATCTGGAGCGGGACACGCCGCCGGACGGGTTCCCCGAGGCGGTCAACCCAGCCGCGGGCGCGAGTGTGGAGGCCCATTCGAGTGGCGACGCCCGTGACGTGGAGGCAGTGACCGCAGTTGAGTCATCCGCCGCCGAAGCGACGACATCCTCCGACCAGATCGACAAGATCGACGCGCAGCTGATTGGCGCGTCACGCGAATCGGGCCACGACTCGACGCCAGCGACGCGCATCAGCGAACGCGATCGGCTGGAGTTTCCCGACGCACAGTACGACCCGGAAATGCTCGTCGAAGACATCGTTGATGTTCAATCGCCGACCGACGAGCCACCCGCGCCGCATCTGCCGACGACGCTCGATGCCGCCGGGGTGCCGAACGCGCCGGGCTTCGTGCAGCACGCACAGCGCCGAGCCCGCTGGAACACTCCCGGCATGCGTGCGCTGCAGGCCCTGGCCATCGTCGTGCTGCTGGCCTCGCTCGGGCTCCAGGCGGGACATCATTTTCGAGACTTGATCGCCGCGCGCTGGCCAGGCGCGAACCCGGCGCTGACAGCATGGTGTGCCATCAGCGGGTGCACGATCGATCCGGTGCGCCGGATCGAAGACATCTCTGTCGAGAGCACGGCACTCACCCGTGCGTCGGTGCCCGAGGCGCTCCGGTTGTCTGTGGTTTTACGCAATCGCGGAACGGTGGTCGCTGCGCTGCCGTCCGTCGACCTTAGTCTGACAGACGCGAACGGACAGGTGATCTCGCGCCGGGTGCTGGCGCCGCGCGACTTTCGCGTGGCATCCACATCGATTCGGCCTGGCGTGGAGTCGGCACTGCAACTCGTCCTCTCCACGGGCGACGCGCGTGTCACCGGCTATAGCGTCGAAGTTTTCTATCCCTGAAACCCGGTGGCGGTCGCGACCGCTTGCCTTTCTGCACAGAACTTTGGAGCTGCCATGTCGGCCTTGATTTGCGGTTCGCTCGCCTTCGACACGATCGCCACCTTTCCGGGGCGCTTCTCACAGCAGATCATGCCCGATCAGCTGCACATCCTTAATGTGTCGTTCCTTGTGCCCACGCTGCGACGCGAATTCGGCGGATGCGCCGGCAACATCGCCTACTCGTTAAGGCAGCTCGGTGGCGAACCCGTGATCATGGCGGCTGTCGGCCCCGATGGCGCAGAGTATCTGCGGCGCGTCGAGTCTTGGGGGGCGACGACAGCTTTCGTACGGACCGTTCCCGACAGCCACACGGCGCAGGCGATCATCATCACCGACACCGACAACAACCAGATCACAGCGTTTCACCCGGGGGCCATGCAGTCGGCGCACCTCAGCAGCGTGCCGCAGGACGGCGCCATCCGAGTCGCAATCATCGCGCCCGACGGACGCGACGCGATGCTGCAGCACGCCACCCAATTGGCGCAGGCGAAGATCCCGTTCATCTTCGATCCAGGTCAGGGGCTGCCGATGTTCGATGGCGCGGAGTTGCACGGTTTCCTTCAACAGGCTACGTGGGTCGCCGTCAACGACTACGAAGCGCAAATGCTGTGTGAGCGTACCGGGGAAACGTTGGCGTCGTTGTCGGGTTCGAATCTGCGCGGAATCATCGTGACACTCGGGGCCGAAGGCTGCGATCTGTGGCAGGGTGGGGCCCGCGTTCGCATCCCGGGCGTTGCAGCCGCAGCGGTGGTCGACCCGACGGGCTGCGGCGA
>JBKJMA010000134.1:0-9951 GCA_046596505.1 Sphingomicrobium sp. | reverse complement strand
ATCGTCACCGTGCCGACCCCGATCGATGACGCCAACCAGCCCGATCTGTCGCCGCTGATCGCCGCCTCACGCGCCATCGCCGGCTGGATCGACCCCGCGCGGCGCCCGACCATCGTGTTTGAAAGCACGGTCTATCCAGGCGTTACCGAGGACATTTGCGGCCCCGAAATCGAGCGCACCAGCGGCTATAAGCGCGGGCGCGATTTCCGCCTCGGCTACAGCCCCGAACGGATCAACCCCGGCGATCACGTCCACCGTGTCGAATCGATCGTCAAGGTCATCGCCGGCGAGGACGACGAGGTGCTCGAGCAACTCGCCAGCCTATATGGTGCGATGACCAGCGGCGGGGTGTTCCGCGCGGCTTCGATCAAGACCGCCGAAGCCGCCAAGGTGATCGAGAATGCCCAGCGCGACATCAACATCGCCTTCATGAACGAAGTCGCGCAAATCATGGCGCACATCGACGTTTCCGTCTGGGATGTGCTCGACGCGGCGCGGACCAAGTGGAATTTCCTGCCGTTCGAGCCGGGACTGGTCGGCGGTCACTGCATCGGGGTCGATCCCTATTACCTCAGCCATTTGTCGCAGCGGCTGGGACACGAGCCGAACGTCATCCTCGCCGGCCGGGGGACGAATGACGCGATGGGCGGGTGGATCGCCGACCGGCTTCACGCCGCGCGGGACGGACGCGCCGGCTCGGTGCTCGCGCTCGGACTGACGTTCAAGGAGAATGTCCCCGACCTGCGCAACAGCCGCGCGGTCGATGTTGTCGGGCGGTTGGTGGAGCTTGGCCACACGGTCGATGTCGCCGATCCGCTGGCCGATCCCGATGCCGTGCGCCAGGAATATGGATATGCGTTGACCATGCCGAACGGCCGGCGCTACGACCTCGTTCTCGGCCTTGTCCCGCACGAGGAGTATCGTTCGATGGACGCGACCCAGCTTTGCGGACTTGTTGCCGAGGGCGGCACCGTCGCGGACATCAAGGGTATGTGGCGCGCACTCGATCTTGGCGAGACGCTGCGGTGGAGCCTGTGATCGTGATCGCGCGGCACCGCACGATGGCAAGAGTCGCGGTGACGTGATGCTCCACTCGGTGCCGGTTCGATCGCCCGCGCGGCGGTCGCTGCTCAGCAGCCGGCGCGTGCAGCTGGTTTGCGCCCTCATCATCAGCGCGCTGCTGCCTTACCTGGTTCGCTCGATCGCCTACCCCGGGACGAGCCAGGAGCCGACCTCGCTCAACGTGCTGATCGGCAATGTCGCGGCGGTCGTGCTGGCGGTGTGGATCCGCCATTCGGTCGAGACGTTTCCGGGTGTCCGCGCCAGCGCGCTCAACCTGCCGGTCGCGACGGCGAGCCACGGGCTGATCGTTGCCGGGATCATGCTGCTGCGGTTGCCCTACGACCGAATGACGCTGCTCGGAGGATATCTGCTGCATATCCTGTGGTTGTACATCGCCTATTTCGTTGCCCAGCGGGGAACGCGACTGCGCTTTGCGATCGTCCCGTACGGACGCTCGCCAGGGCTCGGGGCGATCGACGCGGTCGATTGGCAGATGCTGCGATCGCCCGACCTTGACGAGGTCGCCGGGTGCAACGCGATCGTCGCCGATTTCGGTGCCGACTTGCCGGCCGAATGGGAGTCATTCCTGGCCGATGCCGCGCTCGACGGGCGGATCGTCTACCAGGTGAAGCAGTTGCACGAGTCGCTCACCGGACGGGTCGAGCTCGAGCATATCTCGGAGAATAGTTTCGGCAGCCTGGTTCCGGCGCGCGGCTATTTCCATCTGAAGGAATTGATGGACGTGTTGTTCGCGCTGGCCGTGCTGCCCTTCTATCTGGTCGTTGCGCTGTTCGTCGCGGTCGCCATTCGCATCGAGGGGCCGGGCGGCGTGTTTTTCCACCAGCAGCGGATCGGTCATGCCGGCAAGCCGATCGAGGTGCTCAAGTTTCGCACGATGAAGCCGCTGCCGGTTCACGAAGTGGACACGGAGCGTCATTCTGCGATCACCGCTGTCGACGACGACCGCATCACTCGCGTCGGACGGTGGCTGCGGCGGACGCGGATCGACGAGTTGCCGCAGATCTGGAACGTGCTGAAGGGCGAGATGAGCTGGATCGGCCCGCGCCCGGAGGCCGAGGTATTGTCGGTATGGTACACCGGCGAAATCCCCTTCTACCGCTACCGTCATGTCGTGAAGCCGGGAATTTCGGGCTGGGCGCAGGTCAATCAGGGCCATGTCGCGGCGGTCGACGACGTCCACCGCAAGCTCCAGTATGATTTCTATTACATCAAGTATTTCTCGCCATGGCTCGACGTGCTGATCGTGTTCCGCACGATCAAGACGATGTTCACCGGCTTCGGCTCGCGCTGACCTTGGGATATTTTTGGTGAAGACCGTCCACCTGATCGCCGCCGCGCGCCCCAATTTCATGAAGGTCGCGCCGTTGTGGCATGCGCTAAGGGCGAGCGGTGAGTTCGAGCCCAGGCTGATCCATACCGGCCAGCATTATGATCCCAACCTGTCGGACGCCATCTTCGCCGACCTGTCGCTCCCGCAGCCCGATTTCCATCTTGGGGTCGGTTCGGGCAGCCATGCGACACAGACCGGCAATGTGATGATCGGCTATGAAAAGATTGCGATCGAGCATCGGCCCGACTGGTTGGTGGTGGTCGGTGACGTCAATTCGACGCTGGCCTGCGCGCTGGTCGGGGCGAAGCTGCGCGTGCCCACGGTGCATCTCGAGGCGGGGTTGCGCAGCGGCGACCGCGACATGCCCGAGGAAATCAATCGGCTGGCGACCGATGTCATCGCCGACGTGCTGTGGACGCCGTCGCCCGACGCGGACGCGAACCTGCTGGCCGAGGGGATTTCCGCCGAGCGGATCACGCGGGTCGGCAACATCATGCTCGACAGTTTCGAAATGGTCCGGCCCGAGGTTGAGGCGGCAGCCGAGTGGGAAGCGCAGGGGGTTCAGCACGGGACCTACGGAGTGGTCACGCTGCACCGCCCGTCGAACGTCGACGGGGCCGACCGGCTCGAGGCGCTGGTCGCCGCGCTGATCGGGCTCCAGCGGCGTATCCCGCTGGTGTTCCCGGTCCACCCGCGCACCGCGGCGCGGCTGGCGCAGAGCGGCATGGTGGCGCGGCTTGCCCAAGCCGGAGTGCGACTGACCGAGCCGTTGCCCTACAAGCGTTTCATGAGCCTGGTGATCGGGAGCCGGATCGTCATCACCGACAGCGGCGGGATCCAGGAGGAGACGACCTACCTCGGGATTCCGTGCTGCACGCTGCGCAACAATACCGAGCGGCCGATCACGATTTCGCAAGGCACCAATCGCCTCGTCACGCTGGCCACGCTCGATCGCGCGGTGGACGAGGCGACCGGCCAGCAATATCAACCGCGACGACCCGAATATTGGGACGGCCAAACCGCCGCACGATGCGTCGCGGACTTGAACGCCCGATCGCACTCCATCGGCTCGAAGGAATAATCGTGACCAAGAAGGCTTTGATTACCGGCATCACCGGGCAGGACGGCAGCTACCTCGCCGACTTGCTGCTTGAGCGAGGCTATGAGGTGCATGGGCTCGGTCGGCGGGTGTCGGGCAATGCGCAGCGCCATGTCGCCGGGTTGATCCAGCGCGGCGAGGTCAAGATGCACGGTGGCGACCTGACCGACGCGGTGTCGCTGTCGCGCACCGTGGCCGAACTGGCGCCGGACGAAATCTATAATCTGGCCGCGCAAAGCCATGTCGCGGTCAGCTTCGAAAGTCCCGAATATACCGCGAACACCAATGCCACCGGCGTGATGCGCGTGCTCGAGGCGATCCGGCACGCCGGGCTGACCAAGAAAACGCGCTTTTACCAAGCTTCGACGAGCGAGATGTTCGGCAAAGTCCAGGCGGTCCCGCAGGACGAGCAGACGTCCTTTTACCCGCGCAGCCCGTACGGGGTCGCCAAGCTGTTCGGCCACTGGATCACGGTCAATTACCGCGAAAGCTATGACATGCACGCATCGAGCGGCATCCTGTTCAATCACGAGAGTCCGCGCCGCGGCGAGACGTTCGTGACACGCAAGGTGACGCTGGCGATCGCCGCGATCAAGGCGGGACTGCAGCAAAGCGTGAAGCTGGGCAACCTCGATGCAAAGCGCGACTGGGGCCATGCGCGCGACTATGTCGAGGGGATGTGGCTGATGCTGCAGCAGGATGAGCCGGATGATTATGTTTTGGCGACCGGCACGACGCATTCGGTGCGCGATTTGGTCGAGTTGGCCTTCGCCGCGGCCGATATGCCGTTGACCTTCGAGGGCAAGGGGGTGGACGAGGTCGGCCGCGATCGCGACGGCGTGATCCGGTGCGAGGTGTCGCCCGAATATTATCGCCCCGCCGAAGTCGACCTGCTGATCGGCAACCCGGCAAAGGCCGCGCGCAAGCTTGGCTGGACGCCGAAGATCAGTTTCGAGAAACTCGTCGAAGAAATGGTCGAGGCGGACCTTGCCGAGGCGCGTCGGTGAACCGACCCTTTCGGGTGCTTGCACTCGTGACGGATGCTTATGGCGGATTGGGCGGAATCGCAGCTTACAACCGCGATGTTCTCCAAGCACTGTCCGATCATCCGCAGATTGAGAGCACGGTCGTTGTCCCGCGCGTCAAGACGTTCGAGGTGGGCCCGCAGCCACCGCGGGTTGAACAGCGCGACCGCGCGATGGCGTCGATGTGGGCTTACGTCCAAACGGCACTGAGCGAAACGCGCGCGATCAGGCCGCACCTCATCCACTGCGCCCACGCCAACCTTGCGCCGGTCGCGGCGATGGCGTCGCTGATCAGCGGTGCGCCATGGACCCTGTCGCTTTATGGCACCGACGTCTGGCAGCCGAACCGCAATCCGATCACGCGCCGGGCGATTGATCACGCCGACCTTTACCTGCCGATATCGACCGTGACCGAGCAGCGTTTCCGCGCGATCCATCCACGCGCCCGCGCTCTGTCCGAAATGCTGCCCAACGCGCTCCACCGCGACCAGTTCGCACCGGGGCCACGATCGGCGACGCTCGCGAAACGTTACGGTCTCGGCGATGCGCCATTGATCCTGACCGTCGCGCGGCTCGGGTTCGACTATGAACTGAAGGGGTTCGGCAGGGTTATCGCCTTGCTGCCGAGCATCGCGAAGCGATTTCCGGACGTGCGCTACATGATCTGTGGAATGGGCCCGGCGCAAGCGCAGATCGAGGTGCAGGCGCGCGCGGCCGGTGTTGCCGACCGGGTGATTTTCACGGGCTATGTTAGCGAGGAGGAGAAGGCCGAGCATTATCGCCTCGCCGACGCCTTTGTCATGCCCAGTACCGGCGAGGGCTTCGGCTTCGTGTTCACCGAGGCGATGGCATGCGGGATACCGGTGGTCGCGAGCAGCATCGACGGCGGCATCGATGCGGTGCGCGGCGGGATGCTCGGCCGGGCGGTCGATCCGTTCGACAGCGTTGCGCTGGAGCAAGCGATTGTCGAGGCACTAATGACGCCGAAGCACGTACCCGAAGGGCTCGATCATTTCGACTATCCCCATTTTCGCGATCGGCTTTACGCGGCGATCGAGCCGTTGATGGAGCGTCGCTGAGGCGCGCGCCTCACGCGTCGATTGCACTTTCGTCGACGCTCGCGGCGCTCGCCTGGATGAAGTTGAAGCGGTGTTCGGGGTTCTTGCCCATGAGGCGCTCGACGAGGTCCTTGACCGGCTGGCGGTCGTGGTATTCGGCGGGGAGGGTTATGCGCAGGAGCGAGCGGGTCGCGGGGTCCATGGTGGTCTGTTTCAGCTGATCGGGGTTCATCTCGCCCAACCCCTTGAAGCGGCCGACGTCGACGTTTTTACCCTTGAATTCCTTGGCCATGATCTCTTCGCGGTGGGCGTCGTCGCGGGCGTAAAGTGACTTCGCGCCCACGGTAAGCCGGTAGAGAGGAGGCTGGGCGAGGAACAGGTGGCCGCGCCTCACCAGTTCGGGCATTTCCTGGAAGAAGAAGGTCATCAGCAACGTGGCAATGTGCGCGCCGTCGACGTCGGCGTCGGTCATGATGATGACCCGCTCGTAGCGCAGCGCATTCTCGTCGAAGCGGTCGCGGATGCCGCAGCCCAAGGCGAGCTGGAGGTCGGCGATCTCGTTGTTGGCGCGGATCTTGTCGGCGGTAGCGGAAGCGACGTTGAGGATCTTGCCGCGGATCGGGAGGATCGCCTGGGTCTTGCGGTTGCGCGCCTGCTTGGCCGAGCCGCCGGCGCTGTCGCCCTCGACGATGAACAATTCGGTCCCGGCGGCGTCGTCGGTGGCGCAGTCGGTGGGCTTGCCGGGTAGGCGCAGCTTGCGCGCCGAGGTGGCGGTCTTGCGCTTGACCTCGCGTTCGGCGCGGCGTTTGAGCCGCTCGTCCATCCGCTCGACGATCGCGCCGAGAAGGGCGCGGCCGCGGTCCATATTGTCGGCGAGATAATGGTCGAAATGGTCGCGCACCGCAGCCTCGACGAAGCGCGCGGCCTCGAGGCTGGTCAGGCGGTCCTTGGTCTGGCTCTGGAAGTGCGGGTTGCGCAAGAACAGCGAGAGCATCAGCTCGATCTGGTTGAAGACGTCGTCAGCGGTGATGTCTTTCGCGCGCTTGTTGCCGATGAGCTCGCCGAACGCGCGCACGCCCTTGGTGAGGGCGGCGCGCAAGCCCGCCTCGTGGGTGCCGCCGTCGGGGGTCGGGATGGTATTGCAGTAATAGGTTTCGCTGCCGTCGGACCAGATCGGCCAGGCGACCGCCCATTCGACCGAACCCTGGCCGTCGGGGAAATCCTGGCGCCCGGTGAAGGGGGGCGACGAGATGCACTCGCGGCCTTCGAGGGTTTCGGCGAGGTGATCGCCGAGGCCACCTGGGAACTGGAAGACGGCGGTGGCGGGGACGTCGTCGGAGACGAGGCTGGGGTCGCAGCGCCAGCGGATTTCGACCCCGGCGAAGAGATAGGCCTTCGAGCGGGCGAGGCGGTAGAGGCGGGCGGGGTCGAAGCGCATCTCGGCGCCGAAGATCTCGGTGTCGGGGGTGAAGGCGAGCGTCGTCCCGCGGCGGTTGGGGGCGGCGCCGACTTCCTCGAGCTTCGAGGTGGCGAGGCCGCGCGAGAAGGTCTGGCGATAGAGCTTCTTGTCGCGCGCGACTTCGACGATGGTGTCGGACGAGAGCGCGTTGACGACGCTGACGCCGACGCCGTGAAGGCCGCCCGAGGTGGCGTAAGCCTTGCCCTCGAACTTGCCGCCCGAGTGGAGCGTGGTGAGGATGACCTCGAGCGCCGACTGGCCGGGATATTTGGGGTGGGCGTCGACCGGGATACCGCGGCCGTTGTCGGTCACCGTCAGGCGGTTGCCGGGGGCAAGGTCGACCTCGATGCGGGTGGCGTGGCCGGCGACCGCCTCGTCCATCGAATTGTCGATGACCTCGGCGGCGAGGTGGTGGAGCGCGCGCTCGTCGGTCCCGCCGATATACATGCCGGGGCGGCGGCGGACGGGCTCGAGCCCCTCGAGGACCTCGATCGACGAGGCGTCGTAGGTGGCGGGGCTGGCGGCGACGGCGGCGTTGGATGCGAACAAGTCGGACATTGGGGGAACGTCTAGCGGGGGTTGGGGGCTTCAGCCACCATCTTTACGGGGTGATCTGGTGGAAGGCGTGACTCAGGCGCTGATCATGGTCTGGCGGGCTCGTTGGCGGCCGTGCTGTCGGCCTCAAGCAGCGCACCGGTCGCCGCCAAACTGTCCAGACAGTCGGACAACTCTTTCGCCCACTTGCGCGATGTACCCAGATCGGCGCGATCGGCGGCCTGTTCGAGCTCGGCGCCGATATCGGTGATTGCCTGGAAGCCGAATCCTCCACCCGATCCGCGCAGATTGTGGCCAAGGATGATGACGGTCTCGAAATCGGACTGATCCAGCGCCGCGTTGATCGCAATGACATTGTGCCGGCAGTTTTCGAGATAGGCCGGTGTCCGTTCCGCCAGCATTAGCGCCGCCCGGGAATTCCGGTCCTGCGTCGCCATGGCCTGTTGCCGGCCCGACTTTCCGACAATCGAATAATCCCTGATGGCCTGAAGCAGGACGTCCTCCTTGATCGGCTTAGTCAGATAGGCGGTGCAGCCCGCCGCCAGGCACGTCTCGCGATCACCCTTCAGGGCGGATGCAGTCAGCGCGATAATCGGCGTCGGCCTGCGATCATTGGCCTTTTCCCAGGCCCGTATGGTCCGCGTCGCGGTCAGGCCGTCCATGCCCGGCATCTGCCGATCCATCAGCACGATATCAAAATCACCGGCCATGAACAGTTGGCAGGCAATGTCGCCCGTCTCGGCGACCGTGACGTGGTAGGGCGTGGATTTGAGATAGGCGAGGGCGATGGTGATATTGTCCGCGGAGTCCTCCGCCATCAGGATTCGAAGCGCCGGTAGCGGCACCTCGGGACCGGCACCGATCGGTGCGGCGACGGGTCGGTTGGCGCCGAGCCAGACCTCGAACGGCACGATCAATCCGAAGGTGCTGCCCTTGTCGACTATGCTCTCAACCCAGATGCTGCCGCCCATCAGTTCGACCAGGCGTTTGCAAATGGTGAGGCCTAGCCCCGATCCGCCGAAGCGCCGAGTGGTAGAGGAGTCCGCCTGAGTGAAGCGCTCGAAGATCTGCCCCAGCTTATCCTGCGGAATGCCGATGCCGGTGTCCGATACGGTAAATCTCAGGGCGGTCGGAACCGCGTAATCCATCTGCGGCTCGACCCTGAGCGAGATGCCGCCGCTCTGGGTGAACTTTATCGCATTGCCGAGCAGGTTGAGCAGCACCTGGCGCAGCCGGGTCGGGTCACCGATCAGATTGTTGCTGACGCCGGGATCGATCTCGCAGGTCAGCGTAAGCCCTTTTTCATGCGCGCGCGGCGCCACCATCTCGATCACTTTTTCGAGATGGTCGTTCAGCGAAAAACCGGTTTGCTCAAGATCGAGCTGCGAGGCCTCGACCTTGGAGAGATCGAGAATGTCGTTGATCAGATTGAGTAGATTGTCGCCCGAACGGCGAAAGATCTGGACGAACTTGTCCTGTTCGGGGGTCAGCGCCGTTTTGGCCAGCAGATCGGCAATGCCCATGATCGCGTTCATCGGCGTGCGGATCTCGTGGCTCATGCTCGCCAGGAAGTCGGATTTGGACCGGCTCGCGCTTTCGGCTGCAGCCTTGGCCTGTTGCAACTCGACTTCCACCCGCTTGCTCTCCGTCACGTCCCGCGCGGCGGCGAACACGCCCTGCAGCACCCGGCTGCGATCGTAGAAAGTCGTGGCGTTATAGGACACCACGGTCTGCTTGCCGTCGCGCGCACGCGCCGTCAGCTCGTAGTCGGTGACCGATTTTTCACTCAACACCCGGTTGATGCCCGCCTGGGCCCGTCCGGGATCGGTAAAGCAGTCCTTGAATGGGGCGCCGATCAGCTCGTCGCGGGTGCAGCCGGTGAGGGCCTCCATCTGCTTGTTGACGTCGGTGATGATGCCGGCGGGGTCGGTCGTCATCAGCGCGTCGATGTTCGATTCGATCAGCGAGCGCGTGTAGAACTGCTGGTCACGTAGCTTCTGGTCGGATTTCTTCTGCTCTTCCTCGACCAGCTTGCGCGCGGTGTTGTCGGTGCCGATCAGCAAATAGCCGATGATCGCGCCCTGAGCGTCGCGCAGCGCCGTGACCGAGACGACCGCCGGAAAGCGCGTGCCATCCTTGCGGATATAGGTCAGCTCATAAATATCCTCGATCCCGCGAGATGCTTTGAACACCAGCGCTTCGAAGCCCGGTGTGATCGGCGTCGAGAGCTCTCCGCTCAGCGCTTCGGCGCGTGCGATCAGCTCCTGCGGATCGGAAATGTCGGCTGGCGTAATCTTGTTCATCACCTCGCCGGCCGTGTAGCCCAGCATCCGCTCCGCTCC
>JBKJMA010000107.1:0-6246 GCA_046596505.1 Sphingomicrobium sp. | reverse complement strand
TGACAGCCCAAAATGAACCGCCGTCGAGCTGCGCGGGACGTCGTTGTCGAGAAGCGCTTGCATTCCCGCCTGGCCGACGCTGGCGGCGAACGGCCAGCCGCGGTCGGCAAGCGTGATCGCCGCGCGCAACCGCAGGCTCCGCTCATAATCATTCTCGAGGCGCGCGCTGGCGCGATCGCGGACAAACAAGATCGCGGAACGGGCGATCATCAGCAGCAGAAAGACGCCGAGGACAAAGGGAAGCCGGTTCATTCCGGGCATGACATCGGCAGCGAAGCGCGCGCCGCGCCCGCCCTCGCCCGACACCAGCGACAACATCGGCAATAAGATCAGCAGGCTGGCGCCCTCGGCGAGCGCCCCAGCCGCCATCAGTACGCTTGTAATCCAAAGCTTGCGGCCCACCTCGCGGCGAACGTCGCGAAACAAGGCAGCGGCGGGAGTTTGAAGCGGCGTCCCGCTCATTCCTCCAGCACGCGAACCAGCCCGGCTTCGGCGAGATCGCCAAGGAACGGCAGCACGTCGTTCGCGCACGACTCGCGATCGACGTGATAATCCTCGACGAGGCGGTCGATGATTGTCGCGACCTGGATTGGCTCGCAGATCAGCGTCCAGATCACCGTGCCAACCTTGTCCATGCCGAAACAATCGCCCCGCGCAAGGTCGAGCGCAACCAGCTCCCCGTCGATCACCCCGGTCGGAATTTCGGCATTGCGGACCAGCCGGCTCGATTCGTCGATTGTGTTCATGTCGCCTTTCAGTTCGGAGCGCTTTAGGGACTCTTGAATGCATTATTATCACGCATTCGGGCTCAAGCTAGATAGCGCGCTGCCGCTACCGGAACTTCAGCGCGGGAGTGGGCCGGCGGACGTCGTTATCAACTTCGCCGACGGCGAGCATCACGATCGAAACGAGCGCTGGCTGAACGGTGCCGGAGACCACGTCACCCTGCACCTCGACGACATGGTGTTTACCGTCGAAGGGGGCTGCTCGGTGCGCATCGCGGCGCCGCCGGGCACGGGCGACAACGACATTCGCCTGTGGTTACTTGGCACAGTCATGGCGACACTGCTTCACCAGCGTGGTTATTTCCCGCTCCATGCCAATTCGGTCCTGCTCGACAGCGGCGGGGTGGCGGCGTTCAGCGGGCCGTCGGGCGCGGGCAAGTCGACCATGGCGGCGCTACTCGACCGCCAGGGGTTTCGCGTGCTCGGCGACGACCTTTGTGCGATCCGCCTTGATGGTGAGCAGCGGCCGATGGTTTATGGCGGCATTCCGCGGCTCAAGCTGTGGCAGGCGACGCTCGACCTGTTCGGTCGCGCGCGCGACGGGCTCGAGCCGGTCGCCACCGATTACGACAAGTTTCATGTGCCGCTCGATGCGGTGCAGGAGGTAGGCTCGCTTGACCCGCGCCCGCTCGAGCGGCTCTATCTTCTCGGCGCGAGGGACAGCGACGATGAGCCGCTGATCCAGCCACTCCGCGGCATCCTGGCGGCCGACGGGGTGCTCGACAATTCGTTTCGCTGGACGATCGGCCAATCGGTCGCGGGCGAGAACAGCCGGGTGCAGTTTGACCAGGCGATGGCGATCGCGCGCAAGATCGCGGTGTTCCGCGTCGCCCGGCGATGGGGCACGGATCAACTGTTCGAGGAGGGCGCGCTGATTGCCGCCCATTTGTCGTCTCCCTTGACGAACAAAGCGGCGGCGGGCGGCGTGGGGTCGTAGCGCCGCGAGTTGCGGTCAAACAACGGTCCGTCGAGCAGGGGAAACCACCCGACCGGTCGAAGCACATCGGCAACGCTGCTGTCCTCGACCCGGTAATGGGCGTGGAACACGAGCAGGAATCCGCCGCAAGCAAGGCGATCGACCAGCGCTACAACCCCGTCGTCGAACCGGGCAAACGGGTAGAGTCGGCCAAGGTCAGCGACCTGCTCGGCGATGATCCGCATGGGCTCGCGCTGGAGTACGGCGAGCGCCAGGACCGCGTCGAATGGTCCGCTGGGCAGCGTGGACACGACGTCGATCAGCGGATCGGCGGCGGTAAGTCTGCGCGCGATGCGCCTCGCGCGGGGGTTGATTTCGACACCGGTCAGCCGGGCCGTGGGCATCGTCCGACGCAGCGAAAGCAATTCCTCCCCTGTCGAACAACCAAAGGAGAGAATCGCGGCATCGGGGGATAGTCGCGCGGCAAGCGCGGCGAACAGCTCGGGATAGCGATCGTCGAAAGTGGTCGTCGCGCTCTGGTGCAGCGAAGCCTGGTGGCGCAGCCGCGTCCATACAACCGAACGGCCGGTCGCCGAGGTCAGCGACCGGATATGCCGGAACAGCGATTTGAGATAGCCGCTGATGGAAGCGGCCCCGGAGCTTAGCCCTGGCGAGCCTTGAACCGCCGATTCGTCTTGTTGATGACGTAGGTGCGGCCACGGCGGCGAATCACCCGGCAATCGCGGTGGCGCGACTTGAGCGACTTCAGGGAATTGCGAATCTTCATGGCCGGGAACGCCTGCTTGCGGTTTGAATGACGATGGGTGCGGCCGAAACCGAAGCGGTCCCCTAGTCGGGAGGGGCGTGGGCGTCAAGGTTTGGAAAGGGGGGAGAGTGGCGGAAACCGATGCCATGCACAACGCGGCGGCTGGAAAGTCAGTCTAAAGTCAGCCCCTCACGGCTTGTCGGAGAGCCGCCCCGACCCCACGAATGTTCCCAATGTTCACGGTGACGTTGCCAATCCGTCGAGGGCGATTTCGGAAGCGAGAAAGAGCAAGATCAAGATCAAGAGCGAACGACTCGTGCCATCGACCATCTCACATGGGGCAAGCTGTAGGACAGCAAAATCGACGATGTGCGCTTTTGGGTGGGAAGCTGCCGATAGCGCCTTGGTCGTTGCCATGCCATAACTCGGTTGCATCGCTTCAACCCTACCCGCCGCTCCCCCGCGGTGCCCGCACCTGCCCCGGGGCGAAGCGGTCGCCGAAATAGTCATGGTCGAACCAGCGGGGGCGGTCGGGGGCGTCGGCGAGGGCTCGGGCGATGGCGTAGTTGAGCATGCCGTAGCGGGCCAGCGCTCGCCACCGGATCGGCTGTGACAGGTCATCGCCGGGGCTATGGTAGACTTTCGACAGGAAGTTCTTCCACACTGCCTCGCCGCCATTGGCGTAGCCGGTCATCAGCAGAATCGCGGGCACCCCGCGGCGCACGAAGCTGTAGTGGTCCGAGCGGACAAAGATCGACTCCTGCGGCATCGGGTCGGGCGACACCTTGATCCCCATCGACGCGCCCGCTTCGGCAACGGTCCGGGCGACGGTAGAATGTTCGGCGCCGAATGCGATGACGTCGGTGAAGTCGTAGAGCGGCAGCGGCATGTCGAGGTCGACCACGCTGGCGATCGAAGCGCCCGGGACGGTCGGGTGGGCGGCGAAATAGTCTGCCCCGAGCAGGCCCTTTTCCTCGCCGGTGTTGGCGATGAACAGGACGGAGCGCGCCGGGCGGCGGCCGCTGGCGACGAACTCGCGCGCCGCCTCGAGCATGGTCGCGACCCCGGCGGCATTGTCGAGCGCGCCATTGTAGATGCGGTCCTCGCCCGGCTTGGCGTCGGTCTTGACCCCGAGATGATCGAGGTGCGCCATCAACACAATATGGTCGGCGGCGCGTACCGGGTCGGCGCCCGGCAAGCGCCCGATCACGGCGGGACTCGCGAAATTCTGCCAGCTGGAGTCAGCGGCGATCGTCATTCGGCCCGGCAGCGCAAAGCCGACCGGACGGCGCTTGGCGAGCGCCTCGGCGCGAACCGCGGCAAGCGACTTCGGCGCACCGTCGAACAGTCGCGCCTGCCATGCCGGCGAAAGCGTGAGCGTAGCGCGCAGGTTCGCTGAATCGCCGGTCCTGCCCGACGTGTCGATCCAGCTCATCACCGACTGGGTCGCTGTTCCGGCAACATCGCTGGCCCGGGCACCGCGCGGTCCATCGCCGGCGAGGTGGATAATCCCGATCGCGCCATGCTGTGCGGCGGCCTCGGCCTTGGTCGATCCCAGATGCGCCGCGACTTCGGTTGGCACCCCGGCTGGGGCACCGTCGAGCACGACGACGATAGCTCCGGACACCGCAAGGTCACGATAGTCGTCGAGCCCAAGCAACGGCTCGTCCAGTCCGAAACCGGCGAATACAAGCGGTGCCGATATGGAGCGATGGCGTTCGGTCAGGCTGGGGCGAAGCGCAGCATCGACGCCCCAACGAAGTGATTTGGAACTGCCGCCGACGACGAGGCTGATCGCTGGCGTCGGCTGGGTGGTGATCGCCTTGCGCAGCGGCACCTGCTGGAACCAGCTGCCGTCCGGGCCGCCGGGTTCGAGACCGAGCATCCGGAACTGGGCCGCGACATAATCAGCGGCAATCTCGTGTCCGCGCGACCCAGTGTCACGCCCTTCCAGCCGGTCATTGGCAAGGAATTCGACGTGGGCGCGGACGGTGTTGGCGGCGACTTGCTCCTCCGCGGACAGCGGAGCGAGGGGACTGGCAGCGCCAAGCGAAGCCAGCGCCGCCGCGAGCGGAAGCAAAATTCGAAGGATCAAACCGGTTTTCCGTCCTTGAGCTTGCGTTCCCACGCGAGCGCGTCGGAGATGATCTGGTGGATATCGGCATGGGCCGGGATCCAGTCCAGCGTTTCGACCAGCGCGCGGTTGGAGGCGACGAGCTGCGGCGGATCGCCCGGGCGGCGCGGGCCGATGACGCGCGGCACCTGGCGCTGGCAAACCACGTCGAGCGCATCGAGCACTTCGATCACCGACAAGCCGGTGCCGTAGCCGCAGTTGAGCAACAGGTTTTCGTTCGGCTCGGCGATCAGCTGCTCGAGCGCGGCGACATGCGCGGCGGCGAGGTCGGACACGTGGATATAATCGCGCACGCAACTCCCGTCAGGAGTCGAATAATCGGTCCCGAACACGTCGACATGCGGGCGCTTGTCCAACGCCGCTTCGGTCGCGATCTTGACGATGTGGGTCGATGTCTTGCCAATCTGGCCGGCGCGCAGGTCGGGGTCCGCGCCGGCGACGTTGAAATAGCGCAGCGCGGCATAGTTGAAGTCGTGAACCCGGGCCGCGTCGGCGAGCATCTGCTCCGTCATCCACTTCGACGCGCCATACGGGTTGATCGGCAGCTTGGGATCGCCCTCCTCGATCGGCAGCCGCTCGGGCGCGCCATAGATTGCGGCGGTCGACGAGAAGACGATGTGCGGCACCCCGGCGGCGATCATCTCCTCGAGCAGGGCATGGCTCGCGAGGGTGTTGTTGCGATAATATTTGAGTGGATCGGTGACCGATTCGGCGACCAGCATCGATCCGGCGAAGTGCATGATCGCGCCGATGCCACGCTCGCGCAGCAGGCCGGCGACGAGTGGGCGGTCGGCGATCGAACCCTTGATGTACGGCACGCCTTGGGGGACCAGCACGCCGGTGCTGTTGCTCTCGTCGTCGAGGACCACGACCGGCCAGCCGGCGTCGCGCAAAGCCAGCACCGCGTGGCTGCCGATGTAGCCGCCACCGCCGGTGACAAGGACGGTTGGCTTGGGCGATCCGGTCATGGGGCTCCTCTGGCACGAACGAGTTCAGGAGCGCGCCAAGTCCGCGCTAGCCGAAGCGCTGCGGTCGAGGCCACCCCCTTCCCCAAGACGCACGTGCCCGTTTTCGGGTTCCCACCGCCAGACGGGCGCACTATCACGCCCTCGTTTTTCAAGCTTCCGACAGGTAGATATATGGCCATCAGCATTTCCAGCGCGTTCGACGCCGGCAATATTCGCGTTACCGGCATCGATGGCGATATCGCCACGCTGGAGATCGTCGCCGATCACATGAGCGATTTCTACCAGTGGTTTCACTTCCGCGTCGCCGGGGCCGGTGGACGCGAGGTAACGCTGAACATCACCAACTGCGGCGGTTCGGCCTATCCCCATGGCTGGCCCGACTATCGCGCCTGCCTGTCGATCGACCGTGAGGACTGGGTGCGGGTCGACGACACGCGCTACGCCGACGGCACGCTGACGATCCGCTTCACCCCCGAGACCGACTTAGTGTGGATCGCCTATTTCGCGCCTTACTCGATGGAGCGACACCACGACCTCATCTCGACCGTCGCCGCGCTGCCGGGAGTCGAGTATCGCTCGCTCGGGCAAAGCCTCGACGGACAGGATATCGATTGCCTGACCATCGGCGAGGGCGAGCTGACCGTGTGGCTTTACGGCCGCCAGCACCCCGGCGAGAC
>JBKJMA010000043.1:0-5572 GCA_046596505.1 Sphingomicrobium sp. | reverse complement strand
GCTGAGCTTCTGCGCCCAGTCGCGGCAATCCTCGCCCAACGGCACTTCCTCGGGCATCCAGTGGATCTGCTGCTGACGCTTCCAGAAATCGAACGCCCACGGGTATTCGAACGGCTTGTACTGCTTGCGGGCTTCGAGAAGGGACATGGGGCTCTCCTGGGCTTATCGGTTAATATGGGGGCGGCGAGCGGGGCTCACCAGAACAGCTTCTTGCCGTCATGATGCTTGTGGCCGCGGCGGCGGAACATGGTCACGTACATCCACATTCCCGACACGGCGAAGAAGGTCATCGCGATGCCGGCGAGGGACTGGATGATCGTCCCGAACGGGCCGAACCATTCGCCCGAGTGGAGGTGCTGGAGGAGTTCGTGGAGCTGATGCGCCTTGCTCTGCGGCGGGCGTGGCGGGGCGGCGGCGGCGGCGGCAGTAGCGGCGAGCGGATGTGCGGCGGCGATCGCGGTGGGCCTGGTGGCCTGCGCGTCCTCGTCATGTTCTTGGGCGCGCGCCGCGGTGACCAGCGCGGGCCGGTCATCGTCGTCGCCGAACAGGCCCTTGTCATAAATCTCGACCGCCTGCATCGCGACCCCGGTGAGCGCGACCCACAGCAGGATCAGCCCGAACGGGAGCGACAGCCAGCGATGATAGCGACGCCAGTTCACTGGTTCGCGGCCTGGTTGAGGTCGAGCGGCCTGACCATCGAATAGCCGATCGCGAAACCGGCGAGCAGCATCCCGAACGCGGCCAGCATCATCCCGGCGATCAGCAGGCCATATTGGGCAGGCTCGCTGGGATTGATCCCGAGCAGACCGCGGACCAGCGCCGGGCGCAGCAGCATGACCAGCCCGATGATGAGCGCGCCGATCCCGGCAATCGTGAAGATGAGATTGGCCAAGGTCATGCCGCGGGGCGTTCCGCGATCAGAATCATTGATTTCCACAGATAGGGCGCCCGGCCGACGCCGCGAAAGCCGATTACTCGGAACCCGTGCTTTTCGAGCAGCGTGGACAAGCTTTGCCGGCTCCAGAACTTGATATGGCCGCCGTGCCAATCGACTGAGAAATGTCGGTCCCAGCCGTTGACCAGCGACAGCGCCAAATTTTTGAGAAAGCCGTGATAGGGGGTGGTGATGATGAATCGTCCACCGGGCCTGAGCGCCGCGAAGGCAAAGCGGACGAGTTCGTGCGGCGCATAGAGGTGCTCAATGACTTCAGTGCTGACGACGACATCGACGCGGCCATCGCCGGTTGCGCCGAGGCTTGCCGGGTCGCTCTCGAAAACCGCCTGGAGAAATTTCACCCGGGGAGCACGATGCCGAGCAAGGTCGAGCCCATGCGCGTCGGCGTCGATCCCGACAACCTGATAGCCATCGGCCGCCAGTTCGGCTGCCAAAGCGCCATTGCCACAACCCGCGTCGAGTACATCGCGCGGTCGGACCTCCGCGACGAGCGCGCGAACTGGCGCGTTAAGATAGCTGGCGCTATCGGGTGCCGCAGCTTTCCAGCCATAGTTCTCGGTCGCGACAGTCTGGTCTCCGGCGTCCTGCATCACTGACACGCGAGACACTCGTCGTAATCGGTCGAGCTCAGCTCATACTTGGGTGCCTCGGCGGTATTGTCTGCCTCGACCCCGCCGGCAAATCCGGCGCGCTGGACCGACTTGCTCCGCAGGTAATAAAGCGACTTGATGCCCAGCTCCCACGCGCGGAAGTGGAGCATCATCAGGTCCCACTTGTCGACGTCGGCGGGGATGAACAGGTTCAGCGACTGCGCCTGGTCGATGAACGGCGTGCGGTCGGCCGACAGTTCGAGCAGCCAGCGCTGGTCGATCTCGAAGCTGGTCTTGTAGGTGTCCTTCTCGTCCTGGGTCAGGAAATCGAGGTGCTGGACCGACCCGCCCTGCTCGAGGATCGAGTTCCACACATTGGCGCTATCCTTCGACTTGGTCGCCAGCAATTTCTCGAGAAACGGGTTCTTGATCGAGAAGGAGCCCGACAGCGTCTTGTGGGTGTAGATGTTGGCCGGGATCGGCTCGATGCACGCTGAGGTGCCGCCGCAGATGATCGAGATCGACGCGGTCGGGGCGATCGCCATCTTGCAGGAAAACCGCTCCATCACCCCCATGTCGGCGGCGTCGGGGCAGGGGCCACGCTCGTGCGCGAGCATCATCGAGGCCTCGTCGACCTGCGCCCGGATATGCTTGAAGATCTTGAGGTTCCACGATTTGGCCATCGCCCCTTCGAACGGCAAGCCGCGAGCCTGGAGGAACGAGTGGAAGCCCATCACGCCCAAGCCCACCGACCGCTCGCGCTCGCAGCTGTACTTGGCGCGCGCCATCTCGTCGGGGGCGCGGGCGATATAGTCGGACAGGACATTGTCGAGGAAGCGCATCACGTCCTCGATGAAGTCCTTGTCGCCGTTCCACTCGTCCCAGGTTTCCAGGGCGAGCGACGAGAGGCAGCACACCGCGGTGCGCTCGGCGCCGAGGTGATCCTTGCCGGTCGGAAGTGTTATCTCCGAGCAAAGGTTCGACGTGGTAACTTTCAATCCCAGGTCGCGGTGATGCTTGGGCATCGAGCGGTTCACCTGGTCGATGAAGATGATGTACGGCTCGCCGGTCGAAAGGCGCGTCTCGACCAGTTTCTGGAACAGCGAGCGCGCATCGACCGTGCCGCGCGCCGACTGGTCGCGCGGGCTGCGCAGGGTGAATTCCGCGCCGTTACGGACCGCTTCCATGAACTCGTCGGTGACGAGCACGCCGTGGTGAAGATTGAGCGCCTTGCGGTTGAAGTCGCCCGAGGGCTTGCGGATTTCGAGGAATTCCTCGATCTCGGGGTGCGAAATGTCGAGGTAGCAGGCCGCCGACCCGCGCCGCAGCGACCCTTGAGAAATCGCCAGCGTCAGGCTGTCCATCACGCGCACGAACGGGATGATCCCGCTGGTCTTGCCGTTCAATCCGACCGGCTCGCCGATGCCGCGGACATTGCCCCAATAGGTGCCGATCCCGCCGCCCTTCGACGCCAGCCAGACATTCTCGTTCCACGTATCGACGATGCCGGTGAGGCTGTCGCTGACCGAATTGAGGTAGCATGAGATCGGCAAGCCCCGCCCGGTCCCGCCGTTCGACAGCACCGGGGTCGCCGGCATAAACCACAGCTTCGAGATATAGTCGTAAACGCGCTGCGCGTGATCCTGGTCGTCGGCATAGGCCGAGGCGACGCGCGCGAACAAATCCTGGTAGGATTCGCCCGGGAGCAGATAGCGGTCCTTGAGCGTCTCCTTGCCGAAGTCGGTCAGCAGCGCGTCGCGGCTCGGGTCGGTGACGACGTTGAATGCGCGCGTGTCGATGGTGTGGCTGGTGCGCCCGCTCCTGTCATTGGCCAGGGTGGTGGTGACATCGCCCGCGTCGACCGCGCTGCTGCTTGCAAAATCCATCACCGACTCCTGTTCTTCGCGCGGCGCCGGAGGCACCGCCTGTTCTTCTAATGTTCGACTCGCGACCACGGCCACCAGCCTACGCCTTTTCGCACCGTCGCGGACCTTTTTCTGCACCCTGTCCCCGATATCCACAGGGCACAGGACTGCTTCACCGGATATAGGTATATCCAGTCCCAACCACTAGGTGTTGAGAGAAGCCCCCATCGCTACACAAGGGATAGTGTTTGAATCGAGCCCGAGACGCAAGATCTAAATTAAGGAAGGATTAAAAAATCCGTCTCCCAGTGGCGCAATTGCGACAGGCCGGGGAGCTTTCTCCCGTCGTCTCCGCGGGTGTCCGGCTCGGCCCTCGCATTCGTGCGAGTGGCGGGCCGGACGGACCACTAACCCGCGTTGTTCGACATCGACCTCGGCGCCAGGACCCGCAGCGCGCCGGCGCGGATGCGGTAATCGAGCGGCGGCTTGAGATGCTCGGTCTCGCCATCGATCGCCACCGCGAGCACCGAGCGATGGCTCGACACGCGCAGCCTCTGGACATTGTCGAGGCGGACCATGTCATCGCCGCGCATCCGCCCGGTCAACGCCCGCAGCGAGGCCGCGAGCAGGCCGAGCCGACCCTTCTTGCGCAACACCATCACGCACAGCCGGCCCTCGTCGAGCGTTTTACGGCTCCCCGCGGCGGGCATTTCCAGCGAATAATCATTATTGCCGACGAACAGCAGCGGCGTCTCGACCGAACCGCCCCTCGTCTCGTTGACCGTCAGCGTCAGCCGCTGATGCTTGAACCGCGCGAGCGTGCGAATGCCCGCGACGACCAGCGCGAATTTCTTCGACCGCCCGAGCCGCTTCTCCTGGGTGTCGCGGTCGACCACCATCAGCGGGTAGAGCCCGAGTGCGCTGTTGTTGATGAACACGCGGCCGTTGAGTTCGGCGACATCGACCCGCCGCTCGTGCCCGGCGCCGATCACCGCCGCCGCGTCCGCAAGGTCGAACGGCACGCCGAGATCGCGCGCGAAATGGTTGAGTGTACCGAGCGGCAGCACCCCGAGCACCGTCTCGGTCCCCGCGATCGCCGCGGCCGCCGCACTGATCGAGCCGTCGCCGCCTCCGGCGATGACCAGCGGTGCCCCGGCTTCGACTGCTTCCTTCGCCCGCGCCGCCACGCCCGGCCCGTCGAGCAGTTCGACCTCGCCATCGACCCCTGCCGCACGCAACGCCGCTTCGACCTTCGGCCCGATCTCGGGGTCGCCCTTGGCGGTCCCGCCGCCGTGGTTGATGAGGATGATCGCCTTCACGCCGGGCTCAACCACCGACGCGACAGTTCGCTCCCTCAGCCCTTGGCCACTGCCGCGGGACAGTTGCCGACGCGCTTGCCGCTGAGTTCGCGGATCAGCAGATAATCGTCGGGCGTGGCGAAGCTCGTCCCCGTCGTCACCTTCGCGGTGAAGGCGTCGGCGGTGAACTGCCCGTCGACCGAATAGTTGACCGACCCCGCCGCGCCCTTGCGGGTGCAATTGAGCTGGATGTTGAGGATCGCGCTCCTCGAATAGCTTTGCGTCGCGGAGCAGACATCGCCGGTTTCGATGAACAGGCTATGGTCGGGCGTTCCGTCCGCCGCCACGCAGCCCTTGAGCACCGCGACGTCGCCCGCCTTGAGGCTCGACGCCGGCTTGCCCAGATCGGTTGCGGTCAGCGAAATCACCTTGGCCTGGACCTCGTAGGCCCCGGCCTGAAGCTGCTTCGCCTCGCCCGCGCGCTTGTCGACCGGCGGCGCGTCGTCGGAGCAAGCCGCGAGCAGCAGAAGCGGAATGATGACCAGTTGACGCATGATGACGACCCCCCACGCGCGACCCTTCGCGCTTCACAATGCCGCGCACCATATGCGCAACGCGGCGTTTGGCAATTGGGGCGAGGAATGTTCCGCTATAGACCTTCAAATGTCCGCTTTCGACCCATTGCGGACACGCGGGCTTCGCCTACACTGCACCACTTGAGGCGTAGCAAGGGGGACTTATGCCGCCGACTTGGTTTGTCGTTCTCTTCGCGTTCAGCCTTGGGTGGGCCGCGAACACGGCGTTACGGGTCCTTCGAGGGAACGAAGTCTACATCGCGGGCCAGAAAGCCAGTCGGTCTGTTAT
>JBKJMA010000036.1:0-4163 GCA_046596505.1 Sphingomicrobium sp. | reverse complement strand
CTCATATTGACGCGACGAATTGCCCGGCAATTCGATGTCGTCGAGCGCGTAGAAGCTGGTCGCATAGCTGTCCTCGAAGCGGACATCGTCGAACATGAAGAATTCGGCCTCGGGGCCGACGAACACGGTGTCGGCGATGCCGGTCTGCTTGAGATAGGCCTCGGCGCGGGTCGCGGTCGAGCGCGGATCGCGGGTGTAGAGCTCGCCGGTGCCGGGCTCGACGACATTGCAGACCAGGATCAGCATCGGCGTCGCGCTGAACGGATCGATGTAGGTCGCGTCGAGGTCGGGCTTGAGGATCATGTCGCTCTCGTTGATCGCCTTCCACCCGGCGATCGACGAGCCGTCGAACATGAACCCGTCGTTGAGCATATCCTCGTCGATCACGCCCGCGACCATCGACAGATGCTGCCACTTGCCCTTGGGGTCGGTGAAGCGGAGGTCGACCCACTCGATCTCGTTTTCCTCGATCAGCTTCAGTACCTTGCCTGCTTCGGACATGTCGGACGCCTCTATGTTGACTTGATTCGCCGCCCCGCGCGGCATCGCGTCGCCTTGCCGCTTGTTGCACTGCGGAATCCAGCGCGGAGCGGGTCGGGGGTGAATATTTCACCACTGATTTCGAGGGAGGAAAGCGCGAACTGCGCGTCGGTCGTGGGGTCCGGATGAGCGTCCAACATGGACAAGATGGACACTAGCTCCCCCTTGCGCGGGCCTTGGTTGTGCGAGCCTTGGTTGCGTGCGCAGTGGTTGCGCGGCGCTGGCGGCGGTTGGGCTGGTTGGTCAGCATAAATTCGACGTCTTCCCATTCGGCGGCCTGCGCATCGATCCGGCGGATGTGGTAGATCGTTGCGCCGACATCGTCTTCGCGCAGGTCATCAGTCAGCTCGCGGGGGCGGGCAAAATTGGCGGGATCGCGGGCGCGCAGCAGGAACTGGGTCAGCCGCTCGTCATAATAGCGTCGCTCGCCGACCTGCTTGCCCTGATAGAAAATCGGCCGCGCGACGCCGTTGATGGCGCGCGACAAGGCGGCGCCGTAAAGCCGCTGGATCGCCATATCGAGCGCGGCGTCCCACGCGAGGCGGAAGCGCGCGGCATGGATGCGGTTGCGCAGCGCGTACGCGGCGCTGCGGCTGACCCCGACCGAGCGGCAGGCTTCGTCGACGCACCCGGATTCGGCAAGCGCGTCGAGGAATTCGACCTGGCGCAGAGGAGTGAAGCCGTCGTGGCGCTGGCGAAGCGCGATCGGCTCAAACGGTGGTTCTAAATCTTCATCATCCATGAACCGCATTGGATCATGAAGTGGCTGGTGTAGGAAAGTGTTTTTTTGGCTTTTTTCGGCCTGGGGCGTGTGATCGCGCGGCGAGTCTCGCCTACTATTGAGTTGGGGGCTTAACGGCTGGTCCCTCCCGTCAATTCCAGGGCGGACTGAACATCTCGGTCGTAGACTCGTGAAGCTGCCAGGCCGCTTGTGACCCAATGCGGACATTCCGCTTTCCGCCCGTTGCGGACTTTGTGTATGCCGGTCAGACTGCTGAAATTGGATCAGTCCAAGTTAAAAAGTAAGTGGCCGGGCCGCATCTTCGGATGGGCACTTTTCATTTTCATCGGTCTTCCGTGGTCGCTTTTGTTCGTGCTGGAAGAGCGTCAGTGCGACATGCACATTGGACCACCATGCGCGGTTGGTTGGGGGACGATGAAGCTCCTCAACTTCGTGATAGTCGTCGGGGTTTGCTACCTCGCAGGTTGGAGAACGAACCGATTAGAAGATCGACGTCGGCAGGCAGAGATCGAGACGGACCGTTAGGACCGCTTCCCACCAACAGCGGACACCCTCGCTTGCCGCCGAATGAGGCTTTCTAGAATGCCGAGGCCATGAGCGGCACATCGGCGCTGCGCCAGGCCTGCTCGAACTGCTTCTTCGCCACGGCGGCATCATCATCCTTTTTCTGAGCCGCGAGTGCCTGGCTCAGGCCAAGATAGGCCCAGCCATTGTTCGGATGCTGTTTCAAATCCTCGCGATAGACGGCTTCGGCGGTGGCCGGCTGACCCGCCGCGAGCAGTTCCGCACCGAGCAGGTGGCGGGTGGCGAAGATCATGTCGCTGGGCTCATTATAGGCGAGCTTGTCCTCGGCCGCGACCGCGTCGGTCAGCATCCGGATCGCTTCGTCGCGCTTGCCTTCGGCGGTCGCGAGGCGCGCCTGGGCTTTCATCTGGCCGATTTCGTAGAGCGGCTTCGCCCCGTTATTGCCCTGGAACGCATCGGCCGTAACCGCGGCGATCAGCTGATCGGTCTTGGCGAGTTCGGTCCGGGCGTCAGCGAGCTTGCCGGTCGCGGCAAGGGCCATCGCGCGCGATTGGTGGAAGCTGATCGTGGCTCCGGACAGCTTCGGGTTCGGCGCCGGCTCGTTCAGCATGTCGCCCCACATGCCGAACTTGGTGTAGCCATCGTAGATGAAGCTGGCGGTCCAATCGAGCCCGGGCATTTCAAGCAGCATCTCGTCGGAGCTATGCGTTCGCGCATCCCTCAGGGCCGCGATTGCCTCCGCGCGGCGTCCTTCCATCGCCGCCGCGCTTCCCAAGAACTGGAAGTTGTGAATCAGATACATCGGATAATAATCCGGCGCGGCGGTGGCCTTGAGATAGGCCAGATCGGCGGCCGCGCCCTTGCGGTTGGCTTCGGCGGCTTCCTCGTAACGACCGACGCGTTGCATGATGTGCGACGGCATATGTTCGAGGTGTCCCGCCGCCGGCATCATTCCGGTCAGGACTTCGGCCGAAGCGAGCGCCTGTTCAGGGTGTTGCGAGGCCTCGATTGCGTGGATGTAATAATGATTCGCGCCCGGATGTTTCGGATCGCGCTTCAGCACGGATTGGAGCGCATCGACGACCTGCTGTGTACCCGGATTCTGAGTCCCATCGGCGTTCCACAGCTTCCACGGGTTCGTATTCATCAGGCCTTCGGCGTACATCGTCTGCACGTCCAGATCGTTCGGATATTTCGCGGCCACGACGCGCATGGCGTTCACATAGGCCTGCAACAACGGCTTGCTGTTGGAGGGGTCGACTTCGCCGCTGCCGCGATAGCGCAGACCGACGGCGGCGATTAGCGCGCGCTCGATCGGGGTCGCGCGGCGGGCATTGGCTTCCGCTCTGCGCACCGCCTGCCAGCCCACGCGACCGCGCGGCGAGCTCATCATCGGCATATTGTAATTCGGCCCCAGCGAGAGCGCGACGCCCCAGTAACAGCTCGCGCATGTGGGGTCGATCGTTGCCGCCTTCGCGAACGACCGCGTCGCCTCATCATGGTTGAACGCCCACGACAAGCGCATTCCCTGATCGAAGTATTTCTGCGCGAGGGAAGAGCGGGTCGTGATCTTGCGGTGATAGGTGCCGAGCCCATCGAACAGCTGTGCGCCGTGCGCCCAACCGGCGAGCGTCTCCGGTTTTGCTGCCGGCGCATGGTTGTGCGGCGCCTGAGCCCAAATCGGGGCGGCCGGAACCGAGGCAATGATTGCGAATAATGCTGGCAGGACCGTTTTGCGCATGTGGCACCCCCTACGGAAGCGAGGGAAACTACGCTCATTAAGCTGTTAGTCAAAGGCCGGCCCGACGCCGACCCGACGGCCAGTGCGTCTAGTAAATGACCATCCGGGATCGTTCGCCTAAAAGGCGCGGCGCTGGGCGGCGACGAGCATGCGCAGGAGCATGGCGATCGGGCGAGGGACGCCGACCTTGCCCTCGAGCCACAGGCTGACCGCTGAGCGGCTGACCCCGATCGCGGCGGCGAGTTCGGCCTGAGTCTTGTAGCCGAGCTTGGTCATCGAACTCTTGAGCTCGTCGGGGGGCATCGAGGCGAGGGGGTTTTCTTCCGTCAACAATGCACTGCTCCCGATTATACCGCAGTGCAGCATAAATCGCAGCTCATGCCTAGAGGGTGGCGGGGCTTTTCGCCAGTAGGTTGGCCGCCAGTATCTCGTAAGAGTGCAGTCGCGCGGTGTGATCGTAGATTTGCGCGGTGACCATCAATTCATCGGCGCCGGTTCGGGCGATGAAGGCCTCGGTAGCGGCGCGGACGGTGGCCGGGGAGCCGATCGCCGAACAGCTCAGCCGCTCGTCGAGTGAGGAGCGCCATTCTAGCGGGAGGGTGTCGGCATAGCCGA
>JBKJMA010000012.1:0-14151 GCA_046596505.1 Sphingomicrobium sp. | reverse complement strand
GGAAATGAGCCGCCAGCGTCTGCGCACCGGGGTCCTTGAAGCATCGACCAAGTCGTGCCCTCACTGCGAAGGCTCGGGACTGATGCGGACCGCGTCGTCGTCGGGCCTGTCAGCACTTCGGATGATCGAGGATGAAGCCACCCGCGGCCGCGGCGAAAAGATCCTGCTTCGCGCCGGGCGTGAAGCGGCCGTCTATGTTCTCAACAAGAAGCGCGCCGAGCTGGCCGAGATCGAGGACCGTTATGGCGTCCAGCTCGAAGTGCTGGTCGACGAGAGCTTCGAGGGCGCGCGCATGGCGGTCGACAGCGCCGGTCCCAAGCCGATCGCTCCGCCGCGTGCCGCCCCGGCGCCGATCCTGATCGACGACAGCGCCGACGAGGAAGAGTATGACGAGGTCGAGGACGAGGACGAGATCGAGGAGGAGCGCGAGGAGCGGTCCGAGGGCGATCGGGAGGGCGGCGACCGGCAGGGTCGCGGCCAGGGCGGCCAGGAGCGTGGCCAGGATCGCGGACCTCGTGACGAAGGCGATGGCACCCGCCGTCGCCGTCGCCGTCGCCGTGGCGGACGAGGCCGCAATCGCCGCGAGGACGGGTCGGAGATCCAGCAGGGCGAGCCCGGCTATGAACAGCCCGTCGGCGACGCCGGCGAGCCGCAGGGTGTCGGCGAAGACTATGGCGACGACGGTGTCGAGCTGGCGGGTGACCGCCCGGCCGAGCAGCCGCGCGAACTGGCCGAGGGCGAGGAGGCTCCGCGCCGCTCGCGTCGCGGTCGCCGTGGCGGCCGTGGCGGTCGCGGCGGACGTGGCGGCGAAGGCGGTGATACCGGTGAGGCAGGGGAAGCGGCGCAGGGCGAACTGATCGCTCCCGACGTGGCGCCGATGGTCGAGCCGGTTCCGTCGCAGGACACGGCTCCGGCCGGTGACACGGTCGAGCCGGCCGCGGAGGAGGCACCGAAGACGCGCCGCCGTCCGCGGGCGCGCAAGCCCGACGCCGCGCCGGTGACGGTGGCTGCTCCGGTGGCTGCCAAGGCTCCGGTTCCCGAGCCCGAAGCGGCGCCAGAAGCCGCCAGCGAGGAAGAAGCCGCCAAGCCGAAACGTCGCTCGCGCGCCAAGAAGGTGCCCGTGGTCGAGACGGCCGAGCCAGAAGCGGCACCGGCCAAACCCGCCGGTGTCGAGGCCGCGACCGACCTGACACCCGTGGCCAGTAATGATGGCGCCGAGGATCCTGACCAGCCACGGCGCAGCGGCTGGTGGGCGCGGACGTTTCAATAATGATCGAGCCGGCGGCGCGGGACTGTTCGTTCCGCGCCGTCGCTTTCATGGCGGGTTCATTCGCCGCGTCGGATCGCACGGTATGAGCAAAAATCACGCGCGCACCCTGCGCTCCCTCGTCCTTGGCGTCACGCTGGCGGTCGTCGTCGCCCAGCCCGCCTTCGCCCAGTCGGTATTGCGCGACAGCGAGACCGAGGCGCTGTTCCGCGACATTTCGAAGCCACTGATCGAGGGCGCCAAGCTTGACCCCAAAAGCGTCAACATCGTCCTGGTGAACGACCCCGAAATCAACGCCTTCGTCGCCACCGGCCAGACTGTCTACATCCACTCGGGACTGCTGGTTGCGGCGGACAACGTCAACCAGGTCCAGGGCGTCATCGCGCACGAGCTCGGCCATGTCGCCGGCGGCCATTCGATCCGGATCTACGAGGGCCAGGCGATCGCCACCAAAATCTCCCTGTTATCGCTGCTGCTCGGCGCGGCGGCGATGGCGGCGGGCGCGGGTGAAGCCGGGATGGGGGTCATCGCTGCCGGCCAGCAGGCGGCGATGGGCAATTTGTTCGCCTTCAGCCGCTCGCAGGAATCGAGCGCCGATCTCGCCGGGGCAAGCTACCTCGCCAAGGCCGGGGTCAGCGGCAAGGGCAGCCTCGAATTCTTCAAGAAGCTTCAGAACCAGGAATATCGCCTCGCGATCGCGCGAACCGACGATTACGCCTCGACCCACCCGCTCAACAACGACCGCATCCAGACGCTTGAGCAAATCTACAAGAAGGATCCGGCGTGGGCGAAGCCGATCGACCCGGCGCTCGAAGCGCGGTTCGAACGGGTCAAGGCCAAGCTGATCGGCTACGTCGACCCGAAGCGCGCGGCGGTCCTCTACCCCGAGAGTAACCAAAGCGTGCCCGCGCATTATGCCCGCGCTTATGCCTATCATCTCGGCGCCTATCCCGACAAAGCCGCGCAGGAGTCCGAGGCGCTGCTCAAGATCGCGCCGAACGATCCCTTTTTCCTCGAGTTGAAGGGCCAGATCCTGCTCGAGGGGGGCAAGCCGCGCGAGGCGCTTCCAGCGTTGCGGCAAGCAGTCGCAAAAGCCCCCGACAAGCCGATGATCGCCGCGCTGCTCGGCCACGCGCTGGTTGCGACCGAGGACCCGAAGAATTTTCCCGAAGCGAAACAGGTACTTCGCCAGGCAATCGCGCGCGACAATGATAATCCCGACGCGTGGTACCAGCTCGGCATCGTCTATGACCATGACGGCGACGCGCCCCGCGCCGCGCTGGCCACCGCCGAGCGCAACAACCTCATCGGCGAGAACAAGCTCGCCCTCGCCAGCGCCAAGATGGCGATGAACGGGTTGAAAGCCGGCACGCCCGACTATCTTCGCGCGCAGGACATCGCCATGGTCAGCGAAGCGGCGCTGAAGAAAGACAAGAAGAAGAAAAAATGAGTGATGTGCGCGCGACAACCGAGCCGAAAATCTGGGGCCCGGCAATCGTCGGAGGCGTGGTCGGCGCGCTGTTGACCGGCGTGATCGGCATGGTCGCGGCGCCGCACCTCGTCGGCCCGAAGCAGGTCCGCGAGGCGCTGCTGGCCGACCCGTCGATCCTGATCGACACCGCCACCGCGCTGCGCGATCGCCAGTATGCGCCGGTCCTCGCCGCCAACCGCATCGCCATCGAAACCCCGTTCGCCTCGTCATGGAAGGGGGCCGCGAAGCCCGACGTGACGTTGGTCGAATTCTACGACTATGCCTGTGGCTATTGCCGCAAGAGCATCCCCGACATCGAGCGGCTGCTCGCCGAGGACAAGGGCCTGCGCGTCGTGTTCCGCGAATTGCCGATCCTCGGGCCGAACAGCGTCGCCGCCGCGCGGGTCGCGCTGGCGGCGTCGAAAGCGGGCAAGTTCAGCGCCTATCATGACTCGCTCTATGCCGAGGGATCGCCGACGCCCGAGACGATCGCGGCGGTCGCCGGCAAGCTCGGCGTCCCCGGCGCGCCGGTGGACAGCCCCGAATTTGAAGCCGAGCTCAAGCGCAACTTCCAGCTCGCCGGTCAGCTCGGTGCGACCGGGACCCCGCTGTTCGTCATCGGCGACCGGGTGATCAACGCCGCGGTCGGTTACGACGCCCTCAAGAAGGCGGTCAGCGACGCGCGGGCCGCCAAGGGCTAGGCCCACCTTGCCGCCGACCGCGCGGCATGCGACCCACGTCAAATGAGCGACGATTCCCCCGGCGAGCCTCCCCCGACAGGCGTCCGTGCGTACCTCCGTGCGCTCGGCCCCGGCCTCATCACCGGTGCCGCCGACGACGACCCCAGCGGCATCGGCACCCATAGCCAGGTCGGCGCGCAGTTCGGTTACGGCCTCGCGTGGACCTTCGTCCTGAGCTTCCCGTTGATGGTCGTCATCCAGGAGGTCGCCGCCCTGATCGGGCGGGTGACCGGCGCCGGCATCGCCCGCAACCTGCGGCGCCATTATCCGCGCTTCATCCTGTGGCTGATGGTGTCGCTGCTGCTGATCGCCAACGTCGTCAACCTGGGCGCCGACCTGAGCGCGATGGGTGCGGCACTGACCCTGCTTGTCGGTGGTTCGCCCGCGCTGTTTACGCTGGGCTTCGGCATCATCTGCATCGTGCTCGAAGTCGCGCTGAGCTACCCGCGCTACTCTGCGATCCTCAAATGGACGACATTGTCGCTGTTCACCTACGTCGGGGTGGTGCTCGTCGCGCACGTCCCCTGGCCGCACGCGCTGCGCTCGCTGGTCGTCCCCGAGCTTCAGTTCAACGCCGCCTACGCAACCGCCTTCGTCGCCATCCTCGGCACGACGATCAGCCCCTATCTGTTCTTCTGGCAGGCCGGGCAGGAGATCGAGGAGCAGCGCCGCCGCCACGTCAAGCCGTTGTGCCTGACCCCGGGCAGCGCCGGTCCCGAGCTCAAGCGCATCCGCATCGACACGCTGGTCGGGATGGCGTTCAGCACACTCGTCTCGCTGGCGATCGTGTTCGCCACCGCGGCGACGCTCCACGCCAGCGGGGTCCGCGACATCACCACCTCGTCGCAAGCCGCCGAGGCATTGCGCCCGATCGCCGGCCAGTTCGCCTTCGCCATGTTCGCGGCGGGGATCATCGGCACCGGCCTGCTCGCGGTGCCGGTGCTCGCCGGGTCGGCGGCCTATGCGGTGACCGAAATGGCCGGGTTCGCGAGCAGCCTCGATGCCAAGCCGCTCGATGCCCGCCTGTTCTACGCCACCATCGCGGTGACGACGCTGGTTGGTGCTTCGCTCAACACGATCGGCATCGATCCGGCGCGCGCGCTCTACTGGGCGGCAGTGGTCAACGGCATCCTCGCCGGGCCGCTGATGGCGGTAATGATGCTGATCGTCCGCAACCCCAAGGCAATGGGCCGGTTGACCGTCTCGCGCAGGCAGATGGCGTTAGGCTGGACCGCCACCGGCGTGATGATCGCCGCCTCGGCGCTATTCCTCGGCTTCATCGTCCGCGACCTGCTCTGAGGCTTCCGCCGCTCGGCCCTTGAAGCCCTGCGCGACGACATACCATTCGCTTGAGCCCTTGCGGCTGGCCGGCGGTTTGGCGTGCTTGACGGTGGTGAAGTGGCGCTTGAGTTCGGCGACCAGCCCGTGATCGGCGCCGCCCGCCAGCACTTTCGCCACGAAAGCGCCGCCGGGCTTGAGGATGTGCGTCGCGAAGTCGAGCCCGGCCTCGACCAGCCCCATCGTGCGAAGATGATCGGTCTGCGGGTGACCGACGGTGTTTGCCGCCATATCCGACAGGACGAGGTCGGCCTGCGACCCGAGCGCCTCGCGCAGCCGGTCGGGCGCGGCGTCGTCCATGAAGTCCATCTCGAGGATTGTCACCCCGTCGAGCGGGTCGGTCGGCAGCAGGTCAATGCCGACGACGGTCGCCTTGGGGCTGAGACGGCGGATGACCTGGCTCCAGCCACCCGGCGCGATGCCGAGGTCGACGATCGCCCGCGCGCCCTTGAGCAGGTTGAACCGCTCGTCGAGTTCGACCAGCTTGTATGCCGCGCGGCTGCGGTAACCGTCAGCCTGCGCGCGGCGGACATAGGGGTCGTTGAGCTGTCGCTGGAGCCACATGATCGAGCTGTTCTTGCGCCCCCGCGCGGTCTTGATCCGCTGGCGATCGCCCTGCCCGCCCCTGCTCATGACCTGGCGCTCACAGGACGTAGCCGTCGCGCGCCATCAGACTGCGCAGGATGCCCTCGCGGATGCCACGGTCGGCGATGCCCAGTCGCTCCGCCGGCCAGATGTCGAGAATCGCGTCGAGAATGGCGCAACCCGCGACGACCATGTCGGCCCGGTCGGCGCCGATGCACGGCAGCGCGGAACGCTCGGCGAGGTCCATCCCGGCAATCATCAAATTGATCCGCCGCATTGCCTCGATCGGCACCTGCAACCCGTCGACCGCGCGTCGATCATAGCTCGGCAGCGCGAGATGCACGCTGGCCAATGTCGTTACCGTCCCGCTGGTCCCGAGCAGGCGAATGTCGTGACGGTCTTCGGGCAGCATCTCGACGAACCGCGCGAAGCTGCGGAACACGCGCTGGCGCATCCGGGCATAGGCGGCGACCCGCTCGGGTCCCTCGATCGCGGCGCGGCCCTCGGTCTCGGTCAGCGACACCACCCCCCACGGCACACTCCACCACGCGCGGATGCGCGGCGCGGCGGCGCCCGGCTCGACCAGCACCAGTTCGGTCGACCCGCCGCCGATATCGAAGATCAGCGCCGGCCCGTCGCCCGGCTCGAGCAGCTTGTGGCAGCCAAGTACGGCGAGCCGCGCTTCCTCCTGCGGCGGGATGATGTCGAGCGCGAGGCCGGTCTCGGTGCGCACCCGCTCAACGAATTCGCGTCCATTCTCGGCCCGCCGGCAGGCTTCGGTCGCAACCGAGCGCGACAGCGAAACGTGGCGGCGGCGCAGCTTGTCGGCGCAGATCGCGAGGGCGCCGACCGCGCGGTCCATCGCCGGCTGCGACAATCGTCCGGTCTGCCCCAGCCCCTCGCCCAGGCGAACGACACGCGAAAAAGCGTCGAGCACGGTGAAGACGCCGTCGTCGGGCCGGGCGATCAGCAGGCGACAGTTGTTCGTGCCGAGGTCGACCGCGCCATAGGTGTGGCGCTGCGGCTTGCCCGAGGGTTGCGACGGCGCACCGGCGCTGCCCGGCTCGGGCGCGGGTGCAGTTGCGGCGACGTGCGCCATGACCTGACCAATCTGCTCTGCACCGCGAGACATACCCGCGGCTGACCTACCGCCAGTTTAATCCGGATTGAGGCCATTGTGCAACGGTCCAGCCCGGACCGACGGCGTTGACACGGCCGCGCGCCCTACCGTATCTGCCGACCGCCGGCGCTGCCCTGTCGTCTAATGGTAAGACTACGGACTCTGACTCCGTTAATCGAGGTTCGAATCCTCGCGGGGCATCCAGCCTGAACCGTCTCGCCTCGACCAACTGGCAATCAGGCGGCGACCTGGGCCTGCGGCGCAAGACCTTCCAGCATCGTGCGGTTCACGGCCAATAGCGACTCGATCGGCTCGCGCCCCGCGACCACGTCGCTGGTGAAGCGGTCGACCCACAGGCCGAGGGAAATGATCTGCCCGCGCAGTTCCGGTGGCAACGCATTGCCAGCCGTCCCGCAGACCATCCCGAACACGCTCCACATTTCGCGATTGCGGTGGAGCGCGGGCATCAGCGCGGCGCCGCGCGCGCCGCTGTCCCATGCTTCCATCATCTCGGCGGTGATCTCGCCGATCAGGCGATATTCGGTGTGGCGCGGGGTTTCGGCGCTGCTGCGCACGCGGTGATAGCTGGCAAGCGACATGGACGGGCGGCTCCTGGCGTGGGCAATCATCCATTGTAGACGGCAAATTGACCGATCCGCCGCCACTGCGCGACACGGCAATATGTTGCCCCTTCCGGCCCGCCCCGCCCGCGCCGCTTCCTATAATCAACCCATGATCAACGCCGTCGGCCTCATCGTCATCCTCGGTTGCGTGTTCGGCAGTTTCATCTTGTCGGGCGGCAAGGTCGGGATTATCCTCGAAGCTCTGCCGCATGAGTTGATGGCGATCGTCGGCGCGTCGGTCGGCGCCTTCCTGCTCGGCAATTCGCTGCGCACGGTGAAGCTTGCCGGCAGCGGCCTCAAGCGCGCATTCAAGGGGCCGCGCTGGACCGCCGAGCTTTACCGCGACCTGCTGACCCTGCTGTTCGGGTTGTTCACCACCTTTAAGAAGCAGGGTGCGACCGGGATCGAACCGCATCTCGATGCGCCGGAAGAAAGCTCGATCTTCTCGCGCTATCCCAAGATCCTCGCCGACCATCACCTCGTCGAGTTCATCTGCGACTATCTGCGGATGATGACGGTCAACTTCGATGACCCGCACCAGCTGTCCGAAGCAATGGAAGCCGACATCGAGCGTCACCACCACGAGGAACTGGCCCCGCAGCATGCGCTCCAGCAGATGGCCGACGGCCTACCGGCAATCGGCATTGTCGCCGCCGTGCTTGGCGTGATCAAGACCATGGCGTCGATCGACCAGCCGGTCGAAGTACTCGGTGCAATGATCGGCGGCGCGCTCGTCGGGACCTTCCTCGGCGTGCTGCTGTCCTACTGCCTGGTCGGGCCGCTGGCGTCGAAGCTGGCCGAAGTTATCGCTGCCGACTCCAAGCCCTATTCGATCGTCCGCACCGCGCTCGTCGCTTACGCCCAGGGAGCCCCGATCCAGGTCGCCGCAGAACTCGCCCGCCGGCTGACCCCGAGCGACTGCGCACCAACCTTCGCCCAACTCGAAACCGCGCTCAACGAGGCCAAGAATGAACTCGCCCCAGTCGCAGCCTGAAGACCGCGATTGCCCGAACGAGGCGCTTGGGTGCGTCCACGCCGACCGCGTCCCACTGGTCATCTCGGATTACATCATGCCCGAGATGGACGGGCTCCAACTGCTCGCGCCAGTGCGCGGCGACGCGGTGCGAGCGCGCGGCGTTGAACTGAAAGCCGCCTGATCCGTGGCGACGAAGCCCGCCCTCATAGTCGAAGTCCGGCCGATCGTCATCCGCCGCGTCAAGAAGGTCGTCGGCGGTGGCCACCACGGCGGCGCGTGGAAGGTCGCCTATGCCGATTTTGTCACGGCGATGATGGCCTTCTTCATGCTGCTGTGGCTGATCTCGAATCCGGACAAGAAGCAACTCAAGGGCCTTGCCGAATATTTCTCGCCGTCGTCGGCCAGCAGCAGCCCGGGCGAGTCGGTCGACAGCGTCAGCGGCGAGGCAACCGGGCTCGGTGGCCAGCGCCAGCGCGCGCAGGCGACCAACCCCAAGACCAATGGCCGCCCAAGCAGTGACGCGAAATCGCCCGGTGCGCAAAAGGGGGGAACCGCAAGCGTCCCCGACGCCTCGTTGCGCGTCATGGCCGAGGAATTGAAGTTGATCCTCCAGCCGACCAGCACCCCTGACAGCGCCACCCATCCCGCCGCGCTGCAGACGAGCCGCGAGGGATTGCGTATCAGCCTGATGGATGAGCAAGGCCGTTCGATGTTTCGCGGAGGGACCGCCATCCTCAACCCCTACGCCCGCGTCATGCTTGGCCGGATCGCGCGAAAAATCGCGCGGAGCAGCGTGCAGCTGGCGATCGAGGGGCATACCGATGCGTCGGGCGGGCAGAGCGCGGCCAATTGGAAGCTGTCGTCCGACCGCGCCCTCGCCGCGCGCGATGCGCTGATCGCCAGCGGCCTCACGCCAGATCGTTTCTCCGAGGTGGTCGCGCTGGCCGCCACCCAGCCGGTTTACCCCGACCAACCGACCCGCCCGGAGAACCGCCGGATCACCATCGTCCTGCTCGCCGAGGGTTCGCCCTTGCCGACCGACAGCTCGTTCCGCTTCTGATTAGGCCGGGACGATGAAACGCGCCCTCCTCATCCCGCTGATGCTCGCCGCCGGCCTCGCCACCGGCGGCGGCGCGGCGTTCGGCGTGGCCACCGTCACCGGTCCCCGCGAGGCTCCGAAAAAAGAGGCCGACCCGATGCCAACCTTTGTCGCCACCGGCCCGATCCTCGTCCCGCTGGTCGACGGCAATGGTGGCCTCGCAGGCTACGGCTCGATCGAGGTCCAGCTCGAAGTCGCCGCCGATGCCAAGGAGGATGTCGCGTCGCGGCTTCCGCTGCTGCTCAACGCGATCAACCTGCGCACTTACCGCGCGCCGCTCGCCAGCGGTCCCGACCGGCTCCTCCCCGACCTCGCCGCCTTCCGCCAACTGGTGTTCGTCGCCGCCGTCGAGACCTATGGCAAGGGCACCGTCAGCCGGGTCGCGATCACCTTGGCAAAACCAGCCTGAGTCCTGCCTTACGTGCCGAAACTCTTGACCAGCGACCCCGCAACCAGCGCCCAGCCATCGACCAGCACGAAGAAGATGATCTTGCACGGCAGCGAAATGGTCGGCGGCGGCAACATCATCATCCCCATTGCCATCAGCACCGCCGCCACCGCCAGGTCGATCACCAGGAACGGCAGCAACAGCAGGAAACCGATCTCGAACGCGCGGCGTAGTTCGGAGATCATGAACGCCGGCATCAGCGTTGGCAGCGGCGTCTTCGCGCGCGGCTGGGGCGGCGACTTGGCAAGCCGGTTAAACAGCGCGAGGTCATCGTCGCGCACCTGGCCGAGCATGAAGACCTTGAACGGTTCGGCAGTGCGCTCGAACGCCTTCGCCTCGCTGATCCGCCCCTCGGTATAGGGCTGGACCCCGGTCGCCCACGCCTTTTCGAACGTCGGCGCCATGACGAAGAAGGACAGGAACAGCGCGAGGCTGATCAGCACCGGGTTCGGCGGAACCCCCGGCGCGCCGAGCCCCGTGCGGAGCAGCGAAAGAGCGACGATAATCCGGGTGAAACTGGTCACCGTCATCAATATCCCGGGCGCGAGACTGAGCACCGTCAGCATCATCACCAGCTGGATCGCGCGCGCGCTGAGCGAACCTTCGCCGCCGATATTGATCGTCGCCGCAGGGGTCGCGGCGTTCGCCATCGCGGGTAGCAGGATGATCGCGGCGAACTGGACCGCAAAGGTGGACTTGCGCATGGTCAGGCCGCTTTCCGGGGACGGCGCTTGGCCGCGATCAGGGCGGCGGCGGACACCAGTGGCGGCAGTGCGGGCCTGCCGGGCGGGCGGGCGGGCGAGCGATCGACCAGCGCGGAGAAGCTTGCCCTGCCACCAGTGCGTGCTTCGCGGACCCGGGCGATGATCCTCTCAACCGTGGCGTGAACCGCGGCGATCGCAGCCGCCTGGGCGACCCGCCGGGCGTCCGCTTTGTCTGCGATCACCTTCGCAGTTGCAAGATCGAATTCGTCGCGAACGATGCTTGTTTCGATCACCAATGGTCCTTCCGGGCCGAGCAGGAGCAGATGCTCGCGCCCGTCGCGGCGGATCAGTGCAACACTGCGCTTGCCGTCGAGCCCGAGCCGCTCAACCAGCTCAATCCGCTTGCCCGGACCGCCGGCTCCGACCGCGCCCGGCAGTCGCACGCCCAGCCGCCGCACCGCCCACGGGGCCCCGGCGAGCAGCCCCAGCACGATCGACAAAGCACCCAGCATGCGCAGCAGCGGCATCAGGTCCATCAACCGGCCTGGCCAAGCATTGCGGTCACTTCGAACGACATGCGCTCACCTGCAATGAGGATCCGGCCATGCGCTACGGCGATGCCGTTGACGTGGAGCTCGGACGGATCGTCGGTCCCGCAGTCGAGCGGGATCATCGCCCCCCGCCCCATCTTCAATACCTGCCGGATCGGCACCTGGGTCGACCCCAGCACAACCGACACCGCGACCGTCACCTCGCCCAATATGGACATCGCATCGCTCCCATCCTGTCGCCCTGTTGTAGGAAGGATTTTGGGCCCGCCCGCCCGGCACTAGGCAAATTCTGCCTATGATGGAGGCGTCATCCACCAGCCGGGACACACCGCCGCCATGGACCTCACCGCCGCCGCCCAAATCTCCGCGACGGGCCTCAAGGCGCAGTCGCTGCGCATGCGGGTCATCGCCGAGAACCTCGCCAATTCGGACAGCACCGCGCGGACCGCCGGTGGCGATCCCTACCGGCGCAAAATGGTCGTATTCCGGCCGACCCACATGAATGGTGGCGGGGACGGGGTCGAAGTCCAGTCGGTCGTCCGGGACCGCACCGCGTTCGAGCGGAGCTACCAGCCCGGATCGCCCGCCGCCGACGCCAGGGGCTATGTGCTGAAGGCCAACGTCAACGGCCTTGTCGAAGCAGCTGACATGCGCTCGGCGCAGCGCAGTTACGAGGCCAACGTCAACGCCATCGAAGCGGCTCGCGCGATGACGCTGCGCACCATCGACCTGATCAAATAGGCAAAGGAAACCAGCCCATGTCCCTTGGCGCACTCGACGCCGCGGCCGCCTATGGCCGCATCCTTTCGACCGGGGCGAGCAAGCCCGCCGTCGCTGGATCCGCGGCGGTAGACGGCGGCTTCGGATCGCTCGTCGAAAACATGATCGGCGGCGCCGCAACCCAGATGCGCGCCGCCGAAAGCGCCAGCGCGGCGCAGATCGCCGGCAAGGGCGACCTCGTTGACGTCGTTACCGCGATCGGCGCCGCCGAGCAGGCGCTAGAGACGGTCGTCGCGGTGCGCGACAAAGTCGTCAACGCCTACCAGGACATCATGCGGATGCAGATCTGAGCCATGGCCTCCGCCGACGTTCTCCAGCTTGCGCAAGCCGCCTTGATGCTAATTCTGACCGTCGCCGGTCCGTTGCTCATCGCATCGCTGGCCACCGGCGTCGTTATCGGCCTGTTCCAGGCACTCACCCAGATTCAGGAAATGACGCTTACCTTCGTCCCCAAGCTGCTTGTGATGGGCGTGGTATTAGTCCTGAGCCTGCCTATGATCGGCCAGGCGATGGCGCACTTCATGGCGCTCGTCTCCGACCATATCGTACGCGGCTGAGACTGCCGCCGATGCCCGCCCTGATCGCCGAGGTGCCGCTTCAGGTCGCCGCGTTGCTGATCCTGTTCGCCAGGATTGGCGCGGTGTGGATGCTGCTGTCGATGTTCGGCGAGGACAGTGTCCCGGGACTCGTCCGCCTGTTGATGGCGCTCGGCATGTCGCTCGCGCTGCTCGGCCTGCTCGGGCCGCGAGTGACGCCCTTCGCTGCGCAGGATTCGGCCCTGGTCGCGACGATCCTCGTCGAGCTCGCCATCGGCCTCGCCATCGGCAGCCTCAGCCGCATCATCATGCAAGCCGCGAGCATGGCCGGCGCGATCATCTCGATGCAGATCGGCTTTTCTTCGGCGTTGCTGTTCGATCCCGCGGTCGGCGGCCAGACCCCGGTCCTCGCCCGGCTGATCGCGCTCGCCGCCACCCTCGTCTGCTTCGCCGCCGGGCTCCATCACCAATGGATCGCCGCGATCGTCCGCTCCTACGATTGCTTTCCGGTCGGCGCGGTGCCCAACCCGCAGGATTGGGCGGCGCTGGCCATCGCCACCGTCGGCACCGCGACCAGCCTCGCTGTCAGCCTCGCCGCGCCGTTCATCGTCTTCGGCATCGTCTTCAATGTAGCGCTCGGCCTGTCCGCGCGCCTCGCCCCCGCGATCCAGATCTTCTTTATCGCCCAGCCGCTCAACCTGCTGCTCGGGCTCGCGCTGCTCGGCGTCACGCTCGGCACCATCCTGACGACCTTCTCCGCCGCGATGAGCGCGTGGACCGCGGGCGGCTGGACGCATGGCTGAATTCGAACATGGCTGAAGACCGCGACAACAAGACCCACGACCCGACCGCCAAGCGCCTGTCCGACGCGCGAGCGAAGGGCGAGGTCGCGGTCGCTAGCGAGGTCCGTCACGCGGTCATGCTCGGCACCGTCCTGCTCGTGTTCGGGGGCATCGGCACCACCGCGCTCGCCGCGCTGCTCCAGCTTTCGGCGCAGCTATGGAGCGGCGCCGGAACGCTGCGCTGGGAGCCAGTGGGCGCCGCGACCATGGCCGGCGCGCTCCTTGCCGCAGCGGCGCGCGCGGTTGCTCCTTTGCTCGGGGTATTGCTCCTAGCCGGACTCGTCACCGGCGTCGTCCAGGGTCGCCCGACCCTGTCATGGACCCGCGTCCGTCCCAAATTCAGCAAGGTCAATCCGCTCGCCGGCGCTGCCCGCCTGTTCGGGGCCCGCGGCTGGATCGAGTTTGCGAAGACCCTCGCCAAGACCGCCGCGATCCTCATCGCCTGCGTGATCGTGGTCCGCCCGCACCTCGCGGCGCTCCCCGCGCTCGTCGGCATGGCCCCGCTCGAGATCGCGCGCACCGCCGGCGAGCTGATCCGCGCGATGATCGGCGCGGTGCTCGTGGTCGTCGTCGCCATCGCTGCTGCCGACTGGATCTATCAGCACCGCGCCTTCCTCGCGAAAATGCGCATGTCGCTCCAGGAACTGCGCGACGAACATCGCGACAGCGAAGGAGACCCGGCGGTCAAGGCCCGCCAGCGCGCGATCGGCATGGCGCGGGCGCGCAGCCGGATGATGGCCGCGGTCCCGACCGCCTCGGTCGTGATCACCAACCCGACCCACTTCGCCGTCGCGTTGCGCTACGACCATGGCGCGATGCGCGCTCCGGTGGTGGTCGCCAAGGGCGCCGACACGCTCGCCTTCAAGATCCGTTCGCTGGCCGAGGGCGCGAAAGTGCCGGTGGTCGAAAGCCCGCCGCTCGCCCGCGCGCTCTACGCCAGCGCCGTGATCGACCGGCCGATCCCGATCGAGCATTATGCTGCGGTGGCCGAAATCATCAGCTTCGTCATGCAGCTGGCGCGCAAGCAGCGATAGATCCTGCGCTCCAGCAATCCCAAGCTTGTCAGCGAAG
>JBKJMA010000157.1:0-3568 GCA_046596505.1 Sphingomicrobium sp. | reverse complement strand
CATTGATTGGCGCCAAGATTGGCGACGAGCGGACGGTGATCCTGCCCGCCGGCGAGAAAAGCTACGAGGTCGTTTCTATCGACTACCCGACCCCGCGCGGTTAGACCTTTGCTCAGAGGCTGATTCACGCTTTCGGTGGAAGCGCCGAGCGCTTCCTCCTCAAACGATCAGCCTCTAGCGCGAGGCGATCTGCACGGGCGCATCGCCGGCAACGTTGCGGACGAAGCAGGCCGCGCCGGCGCGCTTGAGCGAACCGCACAGGTCGAACGCCTGGCGTGCCGAGCCGAAGCCCTGGACCGACAAGCGATAGACGGTACCACGCTCGCCATCGAAGCGGGCGGCGAGCGGGGTGTATCCACGCAGGGTCGTGAAGCGGGTCGAAGCGTGGCGCCACGCTGCGGTGACCGAACCGCGCGAGGCGTACGCGCCGAGCTGGACGACCGCGCGGCTGCGGGCCTGCACGGTGGTCAGCGCGGCCCGGCGATAAAGCGCGCGAGCGTCGGTCAACGCGGCGGCGCGCGGCGACAAGGAGGGACGCGGAGCGGCGGAGATACGGGCGGCCTTCGGGGTCAGCGACGCGGCGACATAGTCCGGGGCGGAACGGGTGCGCATGGCCACCGGGAGGGGTGCCGGCTGCACCGCGACCGGTGCGGCTTGGGCCACGACGAGCGCGGGGACTGCGGTTGTGGCGACGGCGGTTTCAACCGGTGCGGACACCAAGGCCGGCGCGGGTTCAACGACCGGAGCGAGTGCGGCGAGGCGGGTTCCGGCATCCTTTAATGCGAGGCGTACCGGCTGGCCAAGGTCGACCGCGGCCGGGGTGATCCCGGTCAGCGAGGCGACCTGGTCGGACGCACGCGCGGGCTTGGCGAGCTGCATCCACGACTGGATGCGCGCGTCGAGCTGGTCGGCGGGCACGTCCTGCGCGGCGACCGTACGAGCGCCGGTCCAGTCACCCGACAGGGCGAGCGCGAGCGCGAGATTCTGGCGAACGCGAGAATCCGCGCCGACGGCCTGAGCGGCCTGCTGGAGCGACTGCGCGGCCTGCTGCGGCTGTCCGGCGAGCGCCAGCGCAAGGCCGTAGTCCGACGGGTCGATCACATTCTTCGCCGCGTCGAGGAACGACAGCGCTTGGTCGTTCTTTCCTTGGGCGACGCTCACGAGAACGAGCTTCAGCACGACCTGCGGTTGGTTCGACAGCAGGGTCAGCGAATCGCGATAGGCAGCTTCGGCCGAGGCGAAGCGGCCTCCGGCAAAATAGGCGTTGCCGAGCAGGCCGCGGAAACCCGCGTCGTTCGGGCTGCCGGCCACGGCACGTTCGGCGAAGTCAATCGCGACAGCCGGCTGCTCGGCGAGCAGCGCCGCCTGGGCACGGGTGGCAAGGCCGATGTTGCGCGTGTCGGGCTTGCCGGCAAAATTCTCGGCGCGTCCGAAATTTGATGCACTGCGGCCGCTGGGGCCAGCGCAGGCCGCGAGCGCGGCGGCAAGAAGGACGGCGCTCATCGCGGTGCTGAAGCGTAGGGTCGAATTCATCGAACGTCCTCCCTTATGGTTTTGGACTTCAACTTGCTTTTCTGATCGCCGGCGCTTGCTTCGCCATGCCGTCTAGTTCGGGCATGGCGGCCAGCAACTGGTCGAGTGCGTCGATCAGCAGCAGCTGCGCCGAACGACCGTTAATGGCGCAGGCCAGGCGAAGCTTGAGGTGACGCGCCGGGTCGAGCCGCAGGGTAAAGGCCGACTTGGCCTTGGTACCGGGAGCGGCGCGCGGCTTGGCAGCGCGGCGCGGCACCTCGACATCATGAGTGACGATCGCGTCGGGTTCGATGGCCGGCTCGCTTTCGTTGGCGGGCGAGGGCATCCGCGCGACCAAAGGCGCGGGCGCTTCATCGTCCATCATCTCTGCGGTCGGATCGGTCTCGTCCTCTTCGCCCGGCTCGAGATCGTAACCGGCGAAGCGGTCGGCAAGCTCGGCCTGCTGGGTGTGGACGGGCGACGGTGCCAACGGAGTCAGCCCCGACAGCGGATGACGGATCACGCCTTCGGAGACCGAGTCGCCGAACGCATCGTGGTCGTCGTCGCGGACCGCCGCGAGCACCGGCTTGGGCGGTTCGAAGCCCATGTCGTCCCAGCCAAGATCCTCGAGCGTGCCACCCAGCTGGCCGAAGCCTTGGGGACGCATCGCGGGGCGCGCCGCACCCTTGCGGGCGAGGAGGCCCGACGAGAGTGATGCAAATGCCTTGGGTTCAGCCACCGTACGCACTCCCTTACTGCCCAACAACGCGGCGACCGAACCCGCCTACCGGGCGCGGCGAAGCGATCGTCGCCGGACCTACGCCCGGGGCGGAGAAGACGGTGCGGCGGAAATTCTTTTCGAGGCGGTCGGAGATATATTCCCACAGCTCGACCACTTCCTTGGCCGAGCGGCTCTTGGGGTCGACCTCCATGACCGTGCGGCCGTCGATCATCGAGGCGGCAAAATCGGTCCGGTGGTGGACCGTGACGGGAGCCACCGTGCCATGCTGCGACAGCGCGACGGCGGCTTCGTAGGTAATCTTGGCCTTGGGTGTCGCGCCGTTGACGACGAACAGCAACGGCTTGCCGGCGCGGTCGCACAGGTCGACCGTGGCGCCGACGGCACGAAGATCGTGCGGGCTCGGGCGAGTCGGAATGACGATCAGCTCAGCGACCGCGATGACCGACTGGATCGCCATCGTGATTGCCGGTGGGGTGTCGATCACAGCCAGGCGAAAGCCCTGCTGGCGAAGCACCTCGAGATCGGCCGAGAGCCGGGCGACGGTAGTCTGGGCGAAGGCCGGCATATCGGCCTCGCGCTCGTTCCACCAGTCGGCGAGCGAGCCTTGCGGATCGATGTCGATCAGGCAGACCGGACCGGCCCCCGCCAGCTGCGCTTGCACCGCCAGATGCCCGGACAGGGTCGTCTTGCCCGATCCGCCCTTCTGCGATGCCATTGCCAGAACGCGCATTCTCTTCCCCTCGTCCACTGACGCTGTGCGAGGACCAACTGCGGGCAAAGCTCCTAAAGTCTGGTTAACGCCAAACGGACTTTGGCATCCGGGCATATTGCGCGACGGGCCGGGTCGGCTAGGCTGGCGAGAAGTGAAATGGGGTAGCGGCGATGCGGGTGGTTTGGTTGATGGCGGCGGCGCTCTTCGTGGCGAGCCCGGCGACCGCGCAGAGCGCCAAGGCAGGGGTCGATGCCTGGGCGCAAGGTGATTTCGCCGGGGCGATCGCGGCATGGCGGCCACTCGCGGCGAAAGGCAATCCCGACGCGATGTTCAACCTCGGCCAAGCGTACAGGCTGGGTCGCGGGGTGCCGATCGACCTTGCGGCGGCGCAGGGCTGGTACGACCGCGCGGCGCACGCCGGCCATGTCGATGCGCAAACCCAGCTTGGGATGTTGCTGTTCCAGACTGGCAATCGCGCGGCGGGATTGCGGTGGTTGAAGGCGGCGGCAGACAAGGGCGAGGCGCGGGCGCAATTGCTGTATGGAACCGCGCTGTTCAACGGCGACGGGATCGAGCGCGATCCGCCGGCGGCCTATCGTTAT
>JBKJMA010000073.1:0-2615 GCA_046596505.1 Sphingomicrobium sp. | reverse complement strand
CAGGCGCTCGCGAGACAGCGCCCGAGGCCGCGCGCTTCGTCGCGAACGATCATGACGAGGGCGATGCGGTCCATGGCAGAGGCGAAATGCGCGATGCGAAAGTACTACAGCACGCAGGTGCGCATGCCGATGGATCACAGCACGCGCGGCGTGGGGCGGTCCGCCGAACAGGCACGCCCGGGCCGCTCTCCTTGGCGGATCGCGAGCGATCAGGTGAATGCAGTTTTTTCCACACGAGGTCGCGATTGCACTCAAGTTCATGAAGAGCCGCTCGATAACCCGACAACGCTTCCCGAAGTTCGGGGGACGGGGTCCGGTTAGCCGGCCGAGGGTGAGGCAGTTCGCTGCCGGACACGACGGTTGACTAGCGCGGGCGGAGTGGATGCCAGCGGCGGGGTCGCGACAGCCACTTGCAAACGATTGCGGCGGAAGTCGGTTTCGCTGCAACCGCGTGTAACGCCGGCTAGGCCGGGGATCAGTCAACCAAAGGAGTCTCTTTCATGTCACAGACGATCAACACCAACGTCAACTCGTTGACCGCTCAGCGCAACCTGACCGTGTCGCAGTCGTCGCTGGCCACTTCCCTGGAGCGCCTGTCCTCGGGCCTGCGCATCAACTCGGCCAAGGACGACGCCGCCGGCCTGGCGATCGCCGACCGGATGAACGCGCAGATCCGCGGCACCAACGTCGCGATCCGCAATTCCAACGACGGCATCTCGCTGGCCCAGACCGCCGACGGCGCGCTGGCCACCGTGACCGACGCCCTGCAGCGGATGCGCGAGCTCGCCGTCCAGGCCCAGAACGGCTCGAACGGCACCAGCGACCGGGCCAACCTGGACACGGAATATCAGCAGCTGTCGAGCGAAATCACGCGGATCGCGTCGCAGACCAAGTTCAACGGCAATGCGATCATCGGCGCGGCCGCCGGCACGCAGACCTTCCAGGTCGGTGCCAACAACGGCGACACGCTGTCGGTCACCACGAGCCAGGTCACGACCGTCGCCGGCGACCTGACGACGGTCGCCAACGCCTCAACGGCGCTCGCCGCCATCGACTCGAAGCTCGACACGGTGACGACCAACCGTGCCGTCTACGGTGCCTCGATCAGCCGATTCGGCTTCGCGATCTCGAACCTCCAGATCAGCGTGGAGAACCAGTCGGCGGCTCGCGGCCGGATCGTCGACGCCGACTTCGCAGCCGAGACGGCCAACCTGTCTCGTTCGCAGATCCTCCAGCAGGCCGGCACGGCGATGGTGGCGCAGGCCAACACCTTGCCACAAGGGGTGCTCGCGCTCCTCAAGTAAGCGGCACCCGTCGCCTCCTTCGAGCCGCCCTCCGGGGCGGCTTTTCCATTTAGTGGCTTCGAATTGGCCTCGATTACGGCGTGTCATCGGACGATCGAAAGGGGTCTGGCGCTTCAAGAATTCTCCCAAGCCGCAACAGGTCGGCTGAAGAGTCCGGCCTCTCCGCCGGAAGCGACCTTACCGAGAAGGAGTGACCTTCGTGCCGCAAACGATCAACACCAACATCAACTCGCTGAACGCCCAGCGAAACCTCAACACCTCACAGAGCTCGCTCGCGACCTCGATGCAGCGCCTGTCCTCGGGGCTGCGCGTCAACTCGTCGCGTGACGACGCCGCCGGCCTGGCGATCGCCGACCGAATGAACGCGCAAATCCGCGGCACCAACGTCGCGATCCGCAACGCGAACGACGGCATCTCTCTGGCGCAGACGGCCGAAGGGGCGCTGGCCACGATCACCGATGCGCTGCAGCGGATGCGCGAGCTCGCCGTCCAGGCCCAGAACGGCTCGAACGGCACCAGCGACCGCGCCAACCTGGACACGGAATATCAGCAGCTGTCGAGCGAAGTGACCCGGATCGCTTCGCAGACCAAGTTCAACGGCTCGGCGATCGTGGGCGCCGGCGCCGGCGCGCAGACCTTCCAGGTCGGCGCCAACAACGGCGACACGCTGACGGTCGCAACCAGCCAGGTCACGACGGTCGGCGGCGACCTCACGACGCAGGGCAACGCCTCGACCGCTCTGGCCGCGATCGATTCGAAGCTCGACGTGATCACCACCGACCGAGCGACCTACGGCGCGGCGATGAGCCGCTTCGGCTTCGCGGTCTCGAACCTGCAGATCACGGGCGAGAACCAGTCGGCGGCACGCGGCCGGATCATGGACGCCGACTTCGCGGCCGAGACCGCCAACCTGTCGCGCTCGCAGATCCTGCAGCAGGCCGGCACGGCGATGGTCGCGCAAGCCAATGCCTTGCCGCAAAGCGTGCTGTCCTTGCTGAAGTAAGCCGAAAACGGCGGCGCCCGCTCCGCCACCCCCTCAAGTCGGCGCGCCGCAGGCCGACAACGGGACATCGGTCCGTTCGGGCGTTGAGAAGGAATTGCGGTGGCCTCTTCGATCAGCACTTCAGGCACGGGGACGATCAGTTCCGCCGGCATCGGCAGCGGTCTGGACGTCAACTCCATCGTCACCCAGCTGATGGCGCTGGAGCGGCGCCCGCTCACCGCCTTGCAGAGCAAGGCGACGGCGATCCAGAGCACGGTCTCGGAGTACGGCAAGATCAAGAGCGCCTTCTCTGCCTTGAACGACCTCGC
>JBKJMA010000041.1:0-12148 GCA_046596505.1 Sphingomicrobium sp. | reverse complement strand
CTGCTGTGGAACCTGTCGACGCCCACGCGCCACCCCAATATCGTCAACGTCCGCGCGCTGTTCGAAGTGCATGGCACCGCCTATATGGTGATGGACTTCGAGGATGGCGTGTCGCTGTCGCGGATGCTCAAGAAGGGCACGCGGTTCAACGAGCGCAGCCTGCTCAACATGATCCAGCCGATCGCCGAGGGGCTCGACCGGGCCCACCGCGTTGGCGTTCTCCATCGCGACATCAAGCCGCCCAACATCCTGATCAATCCGGATGGGCGGCCAGTGCTGATCGATTTCGGCTCGGCGCGGTTCGAGGCGGCCGAGGCGACCAGCACCACAGTTACCTTCCATACCCCGCCGTATGCGGCGATCGAACAATATGTGAAAACCTATGACCAGGGGCCGTGGACCGATATCTACGCGCTCGGCGTGGTGCTTTACGAATGCGTTGCCGGAGAAAAGCCACCCGAAGTGCTCGAGCGGCTTCATGGCGGTCTCGGGGTCCCGCTAGCGAGCGGTCACTGGCCGGGCTATAGTCCTCGTTTCCTCGCTGCGGTCGACGCCGCGATGACCATCCGGCCAAGCGATCGGCCCCGCTCGATCCCCGAGTGGCTGGCGATGTTCGACGAGAAATCGCTCCCGATCCATTCGACCACGGTCGAGGTCGATGACGACGACGATGCGACCCGCTTCTCGGTCTACGACAAGAGTGTCGATGATATCGTCCCGGTCGCGCCGCCGACGTCAACCGTGGCGCCGGGCGAGCGGATCGAAACTCAGGTGCCGGACCATCCAAGCGAGGTCGAATTCAAGCGGTCCGGGCATGAAACGAATGCGACGAAGAAGGCCAAGCCGCTCGCCAAGGAGGCTGACCCGGTCGTGGATTCAGCGGCGGCCCCGACGTCCGTCGCCGCGGCTCCTCCCTCAGCGCCAATGAAGACCGATGCACAGGCCGTTTCCGCGACTCCGCAAAAGCCCGAGGTAACGGCCAAGGAAAAGCAAAAGTCCCCTTCCACCATTGGCGCGAAGTCGACGAAGTCGCCGTTGCTGATCGGTGGCGGTGCGGTTGCGCTGGCGGTCGCCGGATTTAGCGGATGGGCGATGCTTCATCGTGGGGATACCGCCCCCACCGAGGCGACCAATGCGGTTACGCCGGCTTCAGTCGGGGCGGTGGCGCAGCGGGTCACGCTGGCCGATTACGAAACGATCGCGCCGGGCACGAAAACGCTCGCCGACGATGCGCGCCGCGCCGGCGCTCCCGCCGTGGCGGTCGACGCCCTCGCCGCTGCCGGTGATCGTCTTGGCGGCTTCTTCGAGAGCCTCGAGCCACTCGTGGCCAACCACGCCAAGGCCGCCGCGGCGACGGCGCGCGCGGGCGAGATGCGAACGCTCGCCGCCTCGGCCAGTACCGACTTCGCGACGGCCCTCATGCGCGATGCGGACAGCCGCGTGGCCCGGACGAAGGCTGCGGAAGACCCGGCGATCCGCAACACGCTGGCGGCGATGCATGGCGCGATCGATCCGGCGGCTACCGTCACCGACTCGGCTCAGGCGCTCGCGCTGGCCCGCCAGGCGCTCGGCCAGTGGCAGCTGGTCGGGTCCGCAGTGAATGCGGCCGGAAAGCAGGTCGCAGCGGCAGCGAAAACCAAGGCGGCCGCGCTGGCGGCGACCGAGTCGAAGAGAGCCGCGACGACCGCGCTGAGTGTGGCGCCAACCAGCGTCTATGCAGCACCGGCGCCCGTCGCTGTTACCGCTCCCTCGACGACCGGGGTGTCGCCGGGCAAGATGGCGCAGTTCAATGCCGTGGTCGACGAAGGGCGAAGCCTCGCGCGGCAAGTGATTGGGTCGAACAACAGCTCCGCCGACGTGTCGATGGCCAAGAATTACGATAAATATTTGCGCACGCTGAAGGATTCGATGCGCGGGGTGAAGTCCGACCGTGATGCCGACCGGCTGATTTCGCAGGCACGCCAGACCAAGGCCTACCTAGTCTATCTCAAACATTAGAGTCTGTTCGAGGACAACGGCACCGGCCCGCACCAGCGAAATTGGAACGAACCTACGCCGGAATCTCCAGCGAGCGTTCGCTGTAGGCGACTGACCACTCGTTGAGGTCGGCGAGCATGATCGCCGCGGTATTGTCGAGTGCAGCGGCGAGCGGCTCGAGCCGGCTTGCCTGCTTGAGGCGCACGGCGTTGGCTTCGAGCGCGACGACAGTGTTGGCAGAGCGGCTGGCGGCGAGGAGGTGCTCACCATGGCCGCGCATCCCGAATACCGCGGCGCTGACCGCAGGCAATCCGGCGGTCGCGAAGATGAAAAAGCCCATGATCGACTGGATCCAGTGGTGGAGCGGGCCATAGCCAATGATGAACAGGACGCAGGCGGCGATCACCGCGCCCATCAGGAAATTTCCGATCTCGTGGAGCCGGTGATCGAGCTTGTGCATCCGCTCGGCATTGACTTGGTGATAGCTGGCCTGAGGTCCGACCTGTTCACGCATCACATCGTCGGCCAACTCGCGGATCCTTGCGGGAGTCATGACGCCGCGCGGACTGTCGAGCTCGCGCCATACCGCCGCGGCATACCAGCGGGTCCAGTCGGCCCCGGCCTCGCGGTGCAGTTGGCCATGAATGAAGTCGCTGCGAAATGGCGTGTTGATCAGCCCCGAACGCTTCAGAAAGGCCAGCGGACGAAGCGATTCGGCCAGATGACGGTATTGCAGCCAACGGCGGTGCCAATCGCCATTGGTTCCCGAACTGGTGTTAAGAAACAGCAGGCCGATCACACCGAGCTCGGAGATGACGAGAAAAATCTTTACGCTCGGGACAATCAAACCCATCAGCGCCAGAAGTACCGCGAGCGCGGACAGCACGTAATTGGTGACATGACCGCTACGGAACCGCTGCGCGTAGAAGATCGCCAGGACATTGGCCCAGCCATAGCTTCGATCGAGAGTAGACGAGGAGCTTGCCGCCTCGATGCCGTGCAAAGACTGTCGGTCGCCATGGACATCCTGTTCGATCGACCGCGCACGGTGCGGCGCCCATGACATCGCCTTTATCTTGAGCAACGCCAGCAGCAACGGAAATTCGATCCGCCAGTTAATGCGCTGTTCCCGCTCGGCAAAATAGAGAGCGAGTTGTTCGCGCTCGAGATCGGTATGTGGTGCCAGCGTCTCGCGCAGCAGGGCATCATAGCCCGCCGCATCGGCCAGCGGTTCGGCAACCGGATCGATGACGTCGCCGCCGGTCAACAGGCGCGGCGTCCCGACGGTTGCTGTCTCCCGGTCGATCGCGACGTGGATCACCGGCACCGAAGCGGCCAGCGCGAGGTCAACGACGTGAGCGGTTCCACCGGGACCATTGCCTTCGCCGCCGTCCCAGACCGCAACCAGGATATCGGCCGCAGCGATAACGGCCTTGCCGACCAGCACATAGGCGCCTTCGGCATCCGCGCGATCACCGGGCAGCGCGAAATACTCGCCCGAGGATTCGAGCTGGCGGCGGAATTCGTCGCGTTCGACCCCTTCAGCGAAATCCTCGCAATATTCTTCCGGGCTGAACGGCAGCAATGCCCGAACATGAAATCCGCAATCGCTCGCGATGGTTGCCGCGAGCTGGTCGGCGCCAGTCGCGAGCGGGGAGTGGAGGCGAAGCAAGGGCGGAGCGGTATCGAAGATCATTTGCTCGGAATCGTGGAGTCGCACCGCGGCCTCTCGCAGCTCGGCAAATACGGAGGCGATCACGGGTTGCAGGGCTGCGACGGCGCCCGCGGGAAGGATTACCGCGCGATGACCGGTGATGGCGATGTTGAGCGTCAGGCGGGGACGCGGCGGATGCTGAATCGGCAACACTACCTCGTCAATAGGGGCTGAAGCATCTGAACCGCCGACCGGTGACTAGAGTTCGGCGCGCGTGCGCAGCGCATGGGTCATCACGGTGTTGCCGATCCTCAGGATCGAGCCGACCTCGAGCATGGTCGGCGCGGAAACGCGTTCGCCATTAACGAACGAACCGTTGGTCGAACTAAGATCGGTAATGCGCAGTTGATCGTCGACCTGCTCGACCAGGCAATGGATACGCGAAACCCTGGCGTCGACAAGAACGACGTCGGCGGGAGCATTGCGCCCAATCTTCAACCCGAGCTTGCCAACGACGAACCGTTTATCGACCCGGTCTTCGATCATCATTTCGAGACAATGCAGCTCGTCGCCGGGCTGCTCAAAGCCATCCGAATTCGTATAGATTTGGGTCGGTTCGTAATCATCGTCGTCGACTTCGTCGTGGGATACGTTCAGTGCTGTGTTGTCCCGCGAAGCACCGATTGCGTTCTGCAACGTCGACAGTGCGACCATCAAATTGTCGACCTTGCCATCGGCGAAGCGCTGCACAGTGGCGAAGCGGCGATCCGTCGGCGCAGCTTGGGGCGCGGCGTATCTTGCGGCGGCGGGCGCTGACAGCTGACTATCGGTTTGCGCCGCCTTGCTCCGGTCGATGAAGCGGTGAAGATCCTGCACGAAGTTTCGCCAGCCCGGATCGGCGAGGTCGCCGGTCCAGCATGAAAGGTCGGTGGTGTGGGTCAGTTCGAAGATGATCGGCCGATCGCACGGCTCGATGATGACCGGTGCCAGCTTTTTGCGACGGTCGGCGAGCGTAGCTTCCGCCCGCACCCAGCGCGAGGTCACCGAGCGCGGCGACCAAAGCACGACCACGGCCTTGGCGGCCTTGAGCTCGGTTTCGATAACCTCGTCGAATGTTTCACCCGAATGGAGCGCGGCATCCCACCAGACCTTAAAGCCTTCCTTGACAAAACACTCCGAAAAATGGCGCGCGGCCGGTCGATCTTCCCGACTGTAGGAAATGAAGATGTCTGGCCCCGACACGTAATTTAATCCCTGTGGAACGCAGCAATCAATACACAAGCGCCACGACGGCCTTCTATATCATTGCAATTCATGCAGATTTTTACGCCGATTATAAACACGCGGTATCGTTATTCGGCGACTCAAGTAAAACCGCACACAATGCCCGAGGTCAAGAATATCGCAGCGCCATGCATACGCAAGGAAAATCCCTGCGTTTTTAGCCGTTACCTGCCCCGCTAAACCCATAATGAGCCACTTTATCGGTGCGCTGCCGGAGCGCCGATTGACCAACCAGCGTATCTCCCTGACAAGGCAGGGGGGAGCAAAGTTTGACCAGCGAGACACCAGCAGTGGGCGAAACGGCGGTCGGGATCCGCTCGACGCTGCGACACGACCTCTATCGCCAACTCGACCCGGCGGCCCGGAGCGGATATCTTTCGCTGCTCAATCGACTGCTCGTGCTTTCGATCTGCCTCGCGGCATTCGTGGCGGTGATCGAGACCGAACCGATTATCGTGGCGGGTCGCGAAACCATGTTCCGTCATATCGAACTAGCGTTCGGCACCCTGTTCGGCCTGGAATATTTGGCCCGGCTGTGGGTTTGCGTCGAACAGCCTGAGCATCATGGCGTGCGCCGGTCGCGGTGGCGCTATGCGGTGTCGCCAGCGGCAATCATCGATCTGATCGCGATCCTGCCGGCGCTGTTAGCGCTCGCCGGCGGCGGCGCGTTGGTCCTGCGCTTTTTCCGTGTGCTGCGCATCCTGCGGCTAGCGAAGCTCGGCCGGATGTCGCGCGCCTGGCTGAACCTGATCGAAGCGGTGCACTCGCGGCGGCATGAATTGTGGCTGATCTTCGCACTCGCCGGAGTTGCAATTCTGGTTAGCAGCACCCTGCTTTACTGGGCGGAATCCGATGCTCAGCCCGAAAAGTTCGGAAGCATACCGCGCGCCTTCTGGTGGGCGGTGGTGACGCTCACGACAGTCGGCTATGGCGACATTTATCCGATCACTCCGCTGGGCAAATTCTTCGCCTCGATGGTCGCAATCGCCGGGATCGGCCTGATCGCGCTGCCGACCGGAATTCTCGCTGCGGCGTTTAGCGATGCCATGCAGCGCGATCGGCGGATCGAAGCCCAACATCGGCATGACGACCCGGTCAACGAGCCACCCGATAGCGCAGGAGTATAATCCCAATCTTGTGCAGCGGGGACCAGATTGAAACGGCTTTTGGCCTAAACCATGCCCGGTCTAGATTGAATCAATCGACAACGATCATGGCCTAATGTTCGGTGCCACTCGCCGCGGCGATGCGGTTGAGGGGTTCGAACGCATATTCGAGCGCGGTCCGCTTGCGGATCGGCAGGCCGCGGTCGTGCATCCCGACTATTCGCAGTTCGCCCGCCTGACCCACCGCGATATCGTCCGCGTCGTCGGGTGCGACCCGCGCGCCGACGATCAGATCGGAATGGTCGGGGACGATGTCCATCAGCCGCTGTCCGGCGGCGGTTACCCCGCCGTCAGTGACGACGTTGAGCCCGACCACGATGCCCAACGACGGCGCGCGGACCTGCAACCGCCGCAACTCGTCGCGCGCCGCGAAATATTTCGGCGTGAGCGAACTGACCTGCGAACCAAGTTGCTTTGCCTAGCGCTGGCCCGAAACCTGCATCTGGCCCGAGACGGTTACTTCGGCGTCGAGCGGAGCGAGCGCCGCCCAGCCCTGAAAAAGCACGAAGAAGGCGGCCGCGACGATCCCCCCATGCGTAATTCGGGTCGCGGGTCGTCGATCGGTTGGGCCGACGCGGTAACCGAAAACTGGCCCGACGGGAGGATGACGAGATCGCTCATCCATTCGCGGCTTTCTTCGGCAGCGGGCGATTGTCCAACTGGCCATTGGGCGCGCCAGGGAGACGCACGATAATCTCGTCGCGCGCGCCATGGGCTTCGATCGAGCCGTCGCGCAGGCGGCTCCCGGTATAACGCTCGTTGCTCTACGTGATCGCCGATAGCACCGCACCGCCGACCAGCCCCAGCCATCACAGCGCGGGATGATGAAGCTGATGAGCATGTAGACCGGCGACCACGGCGCGTCGCAAAGCGAAAGCAGCATTGGCCCGGTCAACGCTTGGCGCGGCGAGTCGAAATCGCGCATTGATTGCCGGGCGACCGCGTCGATCGTCCCGTCATTGCGCGCCAGCGTCGCGTCGCGCAACGTCCCCGCGACGAGCCCATCGAGCCGCAAGCTGGTCCGCACCAGCAGACGCGACCGCGTCCAATCGAGCAGCGCCAGCGTCGCCAACGCGAACAGCATTATGAGCAGCGTTGCAGCCCCGCGCGTCGGCACCCGGTCGTACACCTGCAACATTTAGAGCATGGAGACGGTGAAGAGCAGGTTCAGTCGCGGGACGGACTGTTCCAACTATCTGCCCCCGATTCGATAACTCCGTGGCTACGCGGCGACTATTACATCAGTGAGGCGGTAGTTGGATCGCCAGCGGGCGAGCAGCAGCAGCGCGGCGAACGGGGCGAGCCACACCACCCGGCTCTGATAGCGGTCGTGGACGTCGCTCAGCGCCCCGGCGAGCGCGGCGTTGGTGATGAGCCCGGCGATGATCGCGGCGAGCAGGCCGAGACTGTCGCAGTCACGGCGGCGCCATGCGGCGGCCATCAGGAACGGCAGCGCGAGCAGCGCGAGGATCGCGGCAGGGGTGGTCACCGTGCGGAGCAAGCGCTTCGGCGTGGTGTCGGTTACCTGGCGCGACGCATCGAGCGCGGGCAACACTTCGGGACGGTAGCGCGTCAGGGTGAAGGCGATCCCGCCGCGCCGGTCGTGGCAGCCGACCGGGCACTCGTCGTCGAGCGCGGCGAAGTGGATTAATTGGCGCAGCGTGCCGCGCGCCGAGCTGGCGAGGAAAGCCAATGGCCGATCGCGAATTGCGCCGCGGTTGGCTTGGCCCATCTCTTCGATCAGCGGCCAGCGGTCCGCCTCGACCCGCGGGTGCCAGACGAGATCGGTGATTGGGCTGGCTGCGCCGCCCCACAGCAGTTGCTGGCTGCCGCGCGGCAGGCTGGGCGCCAGCGCGCACAGCCGCCGCGGTCCATCGCGGCCACAATGGTCGGCGAGCCACGGCGCGATGAGGCCGTCCTCGCTCAACCGCGCGTAGAGAAACAGCGAGCCCATCGGCGCCGGCTCCGGCCGGTGAAGCACGATGGCGTTAAGTCCGACCTGGAGCAGAAGCGCGGCGGCGGCGGCGGCCAGCGCGGCCAAGGCACGGCGGCCAAACGCTGTCCAGCCGAGCCCGAGCAGTTTCTCGGCGAGCAGCGCGGCAAAGGCGGCGGCGAGCAACACCGGGATGTGCGTATAGTGCATCGACGCGGCGGCGATGGCGGCGAGCCACAGGCTAGGCGCTCCCGCCGCGCCCGGATCGCGCCGGGCGGCGAGCCAGCCGAGCAGCACGGTCGCGCCGGTGAAGGCGTCGGGCATGAACTGGCCGGCGTGCCAGCCGAGCGACGAAAGCAGGATGGATGCGCCAAGCGCGATCGCGGCGGTCCGCGCGGATCCGGTCAGCAGCCGCGCGGCGGGCCACAGGATCGCGGCGAGCAGCAGGCACTGGACGACGATCGCGAGCCACAGCCCGGCGAGGCCCGGCGCGGTCGTAACGAACGGTTTGAGGAAGAAGCCGTAAATGCTCGACCGGTCGATCGCATAATCTTGGCCGAGCGCGATCGCGAGATAGGTGCCGCTGTCAGGAAAAATCAGCGGGAAACGGTTCCACAGCGCGGGCAATAGCAGACCGACGGCAAGCAGCGCGATGGCGCCGATGTCACGCGCTCTAGCTGTTGATCCCCCGGTCATCGCTCCAGCTTAGACGAGCGCCGCACAAACGAAAACGACGGCGCCTTTCGACGCCGCCGTTCGCGTAACCTTGCGGTCAACCTTTACTTAAGGTTACCCGAAACGTTGTTGAACGTCGAGTTCAGCTTGGTGCCGATGCCCTGCATCGCGCCGATGGCGGCAACCGAGATCAGAGCGGCAATCAAGCCGTACTCAATCGCGGTGGCACCCTTTTCGTTCTTGATCAGCTTGAGAAACTTCAACATGTCCGGTCTCCTATGTGTTCCACGAGAGGACCCGTGTCCCCCGACCAGCACCCGTCCAAGCGGCGCCGGTTGAGAGAAGATCTAGACCCGGAAAATTGAGAAAGACTTAAACCGATAGGTTAGCGCGGCTTAACCATAAGTTTTTCCTACGCGCGACATCCAGCGCGATTAATCGGATAGGGCGTCACGGCTTTCGACCGCCCCTGCCGCCGCCCTGATGGCGGATATTTGCGGGCCGTCCGCGGCGCGGACCGCGCGGTGCTGTCCGGTCCTTGCGCGGTGCCGCGAACTTGCCCTGCGGCAGCTCGAAGCGCAGCGCTCCCGACACGGGGTTGGCCTCGACCAGCTTGAGCTCGAGCTTCTGGCCCATGCGGAACGTCTCACCGCTGTCGTCGCCGACCAGTGCCTTGGCCGCCTCGTCATAGCGGAAATATTCATTGCCGAGGATCGCGGCCGGGACCAACCCGTCACCGCCCAGCCCCTCGACCGTGGCGAAAAAGCCGAACGGCTGGACCCCGCTGATGCGGCACGGCAGCAATTGCCCGACCCGGTCGGCGAGAAAAGCCGCGACATAGCGGTCGATGGTCTCGCGCTCGGCCTCCATCGCGCGGCGTTCGAGCATCGAGATATGCTCGCCGAGCGTTTCCATCCCGGCCGCCGCGCCGTCCGAAATCCCGCCCTCGCCAAGCTGGTACGACCGAACCAGCGAGCGGTGCACCGCGAGGTCGGCGTAGCGGCGGATCGGCGAGGTGAAGTGGGCGTAACTGCCCAGCGCGAGGCCGAAATGACCAAGGTTCTGCGGGCCGTAGCGCGCCTGCATCTGGGTGCGCAGGACCTGCTCCATGATCTCGGGGCGCGCGTCATGGGCGCCGACGCGCTCAAGGATATGGTTGAAGGTCTGTGGGCGGATCACCTGGCCGAGCGCGAATTCAATGTCGAAGGTCGCGAGATAATCCTTGAGCGCGGTCAGCTTCTCGCGGCCCGGCGCTTCGTGGATGCGGTACATCACCGGCGCCTTCTTCGCCTCGAGTGCCTTGGCCGCGGCGACGTTGGCGGCGATCATGTAATCCTCGACCAGCCGATGCGCGTCGAGCCGTTCGCGCGGCGCAACCGAGAGAATCCGCCCCTTCTCGTCGAGCATGACGCGGCGCTCGGGCAGGTCGAGTTCGAGCGGCTGGCGTTTTTCGCGGGCGGACAGGAGCGCGCGCCAGCAGGACCACAGAGGCTTGAGCGCGGCTTCGACGATGTCGGGGTCGACGAGCCCGGCCGTTCCGTCGATCGCCGCCTGCGCATCCTCATAGGCAATGTTGGCGGCGACACGGATCTTCGCCCGGGCAAAGCGCCACGATTTAAGCGCACCGTCCTTACCGACGACGAGGTGGCAAGCGAGCGCGGCGCGGTCCCTGCCGGCCTTCAGCGAGCAGATGTCGGCCGACAATTCCTCAGGCAACATCGGCACGACGCCGTCGGGGAAATAGACGCTATTTGCGCGGGCGCGGGCTTCCTTGTCGAGCGCCGAGCCTTCGCGGACGTAGAAGCTGACGTCGGCGATGGCGACGATCGCGTCCCATCCGCCCTCGTCACGCGGCGTCGCCCAGATCGCATCGTCATGGTCGCGGGCATCGGCCGGGTCGATCGCGACGATCGGCAGATGGGTGAGGTCCTCGCGCTCGCCCAACGGCTGCCGTGCAACCCGCTCGGCCTCGGCGATCGCGTCCTCGCCGAACACATCGCGCAGGCCATGCTTGTGGATCGCGATCAGGCTGAAGCTGCGCGGCGCGAACGGGTCGCCGAGAATCGCGTCGACTCGCGCGGTGACCCGCGGCGGGCGGCCGGAGGGTTCGGCGAGGACGAGATCGCCGACTTGGGCGTTGTTGAGATCCGAGATCATGATCTCGCGACGCTCGCGCTTGTCGACCGGCGAGAGAAAGTGGCGGCTGCCCTCGACCCGCACCACGCCGAGCATCAGCTCCGCCGACTTGGCGAGCAATTTCATCGGGTGGGCGACATGCCCCTTCCCCGCCTCCTCGGTCCGCGCGAGGATGCGGTCGTTAAGCGCCAACGCCGAGCGCCGCCCCTTTTCGATCACGCGCAGCCGTGGCGGTGGGGTCTCGGCGTGCCACTGCTCGGGAACGGCGAGCACCTGCCCGTCTTCGACCGACACCACGCGCAGCACTGTCACGCGAGGCACCCCGCCCGACTTGTGGAACGCGCGGCCGGGGGCGCTATCGATCTGTCCTTCATCGGCCATGTCCTTGAGCATCGCCTTGAGCATGATCTTTTCATGCGGCGACAGGCCGAACGCCCGCGCAATCTCGCGCTTGCCGGCGGGCTGACCCGACTGCTCGATGAATTCGAGGATCTGTTTCTGGGTGGGGAGGCCCTTGGCGGGGCGCGGGGACGGCATCAGCGATCGGCTAAGCTGACAAGATGGACGCGTTCCGCAGTCCATTGTGTCAGTTTAGTCAGGATAGCGGGGACGAAATCCGGGCATGCCGGAGCGGCCATTGCCAGGACAGAGGTGTTGCGATCGATCATCGGAATCGAGCCTAGCGCATCGGCTGGACTGTAGGACAGGTTTTTGTGTCAGGTCAGGGTTTGGCGGGCGGCGCTACGTAAGGACGGAAGGCGCCGCCGGGGACGGCGCTGGCGACGGGGCTTTCAAAACCGTCGGCCGAGACCGAGGAGACGCCGAATACCCAGTCGTCGACGCGGATGTGGGGGAGAACAGCTTTGCAATTGCCGTCGAATAGCTCCCTGCCTACCCCTTCGTATTGCGAGGTCATGAAGCAAGCCTTCCTGAACTGCACCGTCATCGCATCGGACCATTGCGCCTTGTCAGTTCGACGCCACCGCATCCTGTAAGCATGAGCGCCAACGGGCTTCCATTTGACTGTTGTGCCGGTCGAGACCGCTCCTTCAACCGTCGGCTCCGGCGGCGGCGGGGCGCTGGCGATGGCGGCGAGCGCGGCGACATTGAGCTTGGTCACCTTCGCGAGGTAGGGGAAATCCATATGGTCGATGGTGTCGCCATAGGCTTTGCCCTGCTCGACGCGAACGTCCTGATGCTGCCAGTCGTAATTCTCGACCGCGACCGACAAGCGCACCGCGGGGTAGCCGGCGTTGAGGAACTCGGTGTGGTCGCCGCCACGGCCGAAGCGGTCGTTGCGCCAGATCTGGCGCACGTCGAGGC
>JBKJMA010000123.1:0-12180 GCA_046596505.1 Sphingomicrobium sp. | reverse complement strand
GGCACCGCCGCAACCCACCAGTAGGCGCGCGCCGCCGGATCGAGCGGCCAGCCAAGCGGCCCGAGCTGCGCTGCGCGGCCGGCCCAGCCCAGCTCGGGCCGCTTGGCTGGCCGCTCGATCCGGCGGCGCGCGCCTACTGGTGGGTTGCGGCGGTGCCGCTGGCGGCGCTGGCCTATGGTGGCGCGATGATCACCGCGTTCGTGGCCGAGGGCGTGACCGATCCACTGCCCTACATGCCGCTGGTCAATCCCGTCGACCTGTCGGTCGCGCTGGCGCTGGTAGTGCTGGCGCTGTGGCGGCGGATGATCGGCACCGCGCTCGACAAGCCAGATTCCGCCGGCCCCCTGCTCGGCAAGCCCGCGCTCATCGCTGGCGGGGCGCTCGCCTTCGCCGCAATCAACGGCGTCTGGCTGCGGACCGCGCATCACTGGCTGGGCGTGGGCTGGAACCCCGAGGCATTGGGCCAAAGCCCGGTGGTGCAAACCGGGCTGGCGATCCTGTGGACGCTCATGGCGATGGGGCTGATGCTGTTCGCCCAACGCCGCGCCTTGCGCGTTTCGTGGCTGGTCGGCGCCGGGCTGCTGGTCGTTGTGGTGATCAAGCTGCTGCTGGTCGACATGTCCAAGGCGCAAGGGTGGGAGCGGATCGTGACCTTCATCGGCGTCGGCGTGCTGATGCTGGTGATCGGCTATTTCGTACCGCTGCCGCCACGAAAGTCCGGGGAGGAGACGCTGGCATGAACACGCCCAAACTGGCCCTTGCGCTATTCATGCTGACGGCGACGGCCTGTGACCAGACGCCAAGCACCGACCCGTCGCTGCCCGATGCCTACGCCCTCCAGCTGCCGCTTAAACCGGCGGCAGGGGGCGCGCTGCAGCGGTTGGCGCTGCCGGCCGAGGCGCTGGGTACCGTGCGACGCGCCGATTTTGGCGACATTCGCCTGTTCGACTCGCGCGGCAAGCTGGTGCCAATCGCGCTGGTCGAACAGCGGGCGGACGATACGCGACGAAGCGTGACCGTGCCGGTCTACCCGGTCGTCGGATCCGTCGGCACGTTGGGGGATTCGGGCCTGTCGATCCGGATCGAGGGCAATAATGTCGCGCGTGTGGTGACGGTCGATTCAGCCGCGCCAGCCATCGGTAACACGGCCCCGCCCGCCGCCGTGCTGCTCGATACTCGCAGCTTGCGCGAAACCGCCACTGCCATTGCCCTCGATGCCGACATTCCCGCAGGCAAGCCGATCACGCTGACCTTGCGGACCAGCGCCAATCTGAAGGATTGGGAACCGCTAGCGGAGAAGATTCTTTTCCGCCCCGGAGATGGTCAAGCCCTGCTCGGCGGCGCCACGGTTGCGCTGCCCGGCATCAACTTGCGCGACCGCTATGTTGGCATCAGTTGGGGTGGGGCAAGCGGCGTCATGCTCAAGGGCGCCCGGGTCATCACCTCGAGCGCCGCCCCGCCCACGCGGACCGCAGTCGCAGCAAGCGCGATGTCACTGGCCGATGCGCATAAGCTAAGCTTCGACCTTCCCCATCTGGCGCGGCTCGCGGCGATGCGCCTGACCGTGGCTGCGTCTGACGGCGTGATCCCGGTCAAGCTGTTTGGCCGCGATCACGCGCAGGACCTGTGGACTTTACTCTCCGCCACGACGCTGCGGCCTGATTATGGCGCAAATTTGCTCGACCTGTCTGGTCCAACGATGACCAGTTATCAAATAGTGGCTGACCGTCGCACCGGCGGCTTCTCCGCTCCGCCGACGCTCGAACTGCTGTTCGATCCGGTGGAGTTGCTAGTCGCACTCAGCGGCACGCCGCCCTACCGGCTCGCCGTCGGGCAGGGTACCGCCCCGGCAACCTATCTGACCCTCGCCGAGATCGCGCCCCAGGAGTCTCCGCTTAAGCTGGCTGCCCTCCCGCAAGGCAAACTCGCCGTGCCAAATGGGCCGCCGCTCGTCGTTACGCTGCGAACAGGCGCGTCCGACGGCGCGCTCGATCCACGTAAACTGATACTGTGGGCGGCTTTGCTGCTTGGGACGATGATACTGGCGTTTGCGGCGTTGCGGTTGATGCGGTTGGCGGCGCCGGATGCGGCCGCCAAAGACGAATAAGTGGTGCGATTGCGGATATTCGTCGCAGCGTGAAACGGCTGTCCGCCCGATTGGTAGAGCAGGGCGGCATCGGGCAGGCGGCGGCGGTCGGCGAGAATGCGCGCGAGGCGGAAACGGGCCTCGGAGCGGACTCGTACGTCGGGGTTGTGCGAGACGGCGCGGAAGATCGTTTCGTCAAGGTTGGAGTCGCCGCGCCCGACCGAGTCAGCCCCGGTTACCGGGACATCGCCAGCCTTGGTGGGGGTGCCGTACGCGAAATAGCCTTCGGCGTATTGTTCGCGTGCATTGCCCTGACCGAGCTGGTCGCGACTTGGCCCTCCGATCCATTGAGGCCCACGGTAACCAACTTGCCGGTTTCAAAGTTCGGCAGGCTTATTTGATAGATGTCGGACGCGGGCAGATAGGTGAAATGGACCGATTGCGTCCGGTTAGGGCCGGCAAGCGCGTGTTCGTCGCAGCCGGTCGGGCTGACGCTGAAGGTGTCGCCGATACTGAGCGTAACGAACGGATTGGCGCTAACCAGTCCGATGTGCGCGGGCTGTAACGGAGTGCTCGGCGTCGGTGTCGGCGTTGAAGGCAGAGGGGTTGGTAACACTTCGATGCCCCCGCCCCCCCTGGGCATCGACACATACGCCGCGATTATTTGGCTGAAATCCGCCAATACGCTTAAAATTTATCGGACATGAAGTCCAATTTTATCAGTTACTTAGACGGTGGTGACCCCTACGGGAATCGAACCCGTGCTTCAGCCGTGAAAAGGCCGCGTCCTAACCGCTAGACGAAGGGGCCGTGAGGCGTGGGCGGGCGATTAGGCGAGGGGGCGGCGAGGGTCAAGCCAGAGCGAGTTTTTGTGGGAAGGCACAGACTTCAAACAAACGCCGCATCATCGAGGTGCATTTCGGCCGCGTTGCCGCCGGTCCATTCGTCGCGCTTGATCGAGCCCGCCAGCCACCAGCGGCGGTCGGGGCCGCTGGCGAGGAGGGCGTGGCCGAGCGGTGTGTCGGCGGCGCGAAAGGCGATCCACTTGAAGCTCTTGCCGTCGTCGCCGGACGCGATGCCGCGGACGTGGCCGTTGCCGACGGTGGCGACGCGCAGCAGGCGGGCGGGGCCGGCGGCGACGCGCGGGCTCGGCCAGCCGGCACCATAGGGACCGCCGGCGTCGAGCTGATCGCACAGGGACGCCGCTATCCCGCCGGGGGACAGCACGGCGTCGAGGAGGAGCGAGCAGGTGCCGCGGGCGGCTTCGACAGCGGCGGCGAGGCGGTCGTGGAGGAAGGCGCGCAAGGCCTCGACGCCATCTGGGCGGACGGTAAGTCCCGCGGCCATCGCGTGGCCGCCGCCGGCGACGAGCAGGCCGCTATCCTTCGCGGCGAGGATCGCGGCGCCGAGATCGACCCCCGAGATCGAGCGGCCCGAGCCCTTTCCGATGCCGTCTTGTTCGATAGCGACGACGATCGCCGGTCGGTTGAAGCGTTCCTTGAGGCGGCTGGCGACGATGCCGATCACGCCGGGATGCCAGCCGGTGCCGGCGACGAGGATCAGGGGCGCGTCGGCTTGGCGCTCGGCGGCGGCGATGGCCTGTTCGATGACGATCAGTTCGATCGCACGGCGCTCTTCGTTGAGGCGGTCGAGTTCGGCGGCGAGCGCCTCGGCCTCGGCCGGATCGGTGGTGGTGAGCAGGCGCACGCCCAGATCGGACTTGCCGACGCGGCCGCCGGCGTTGATCCGCGGACCGAGCGCGAAGCCTAAATCGCGGTTGGTTGGGGCACGGGTCAGGCGGGCGGCGTCGGCGAGCGCGGCGAGGCCGATGTTCTGGCGGCCGGCCATTACCTTGAGGCCCTGCGTGACAAAGGCGCGGTTGAGGGTCTTGAGGCGCGCGACATCGGCGACGGTGCCGAGCGCGACAAGGTCGAGCAGGTCGATGATCCTGGGCTCGGGGGTGGTGGCGAAGCGGCCGCGCTGGCGCAGTTCGCGGAGCAGCGCGGTACCGAGCAGGAACGCCATCCCGACCGCAGCGACATGGCCGTGAGCGGCGCCGATCTCGCTCTCGTCGAGGCGGTTGGGGTTGATCAGGGCGTACGCGATGGGGAGCGCGGAGGCACACTGGTGGTGATCGCAGACGATCACGGCGAGCCCGGCGGCGGCGGCCTCGGCAAGCGCGTCGAACGCCTGCGCGCCGCAATCTACGGTGACAGCGAGGGTCGCGCCGCGCGCGTGGAGCTCGACGAGGGCTTTGCCCGACGGGCCGTAGCCCTCCATCAGCCGGTCAGGGATATAAACGATCGGCTCATTCCCGAGGCGGCGCAGGACCAGGGTGAGCAGCGCGGCGGAGGTCGCACCATCGACGTCGTAGTCGCCGAAGATGGCGATCGTCTCGCCCGCCTCGACCGCGTCGGCGAGGCGGCGGGCGGCCTTGTCCATGTCGGCGAAGTGCGACGGGTCGGGGAGGAAATCGCGGAGCCGCGGGTCGCGGTGGCGGGCGAGATCGTTGGCGGCAATACCGCGCGCAAGGAGCAACTGATCGACGAGGTCGAGGCCGAGATCGTCGCCGCACGCATCCGTGCCCCCCTGGCGTCGCCAGCGCCACGGTTGGGAGAGAACGGAAGAGCTTACGCCAAAGGCATGATCATCGCGGCTCATGCGGCCTTATGGGGCAGGGGCTGGCGCGGCGAAAGGTGGCATGAGGCGGGATCAGGCATAGCCCTTGTGGTGTTCGCCGGTGATGCGGCGGACGGTGCCCGAGCTGGCGCGCATGACGATGCTTTCGGTTTTGAGCAGGCCGCCGCGGAGGCGCTTGACGCCGGACAGGAGCGAGCCGTCGGTAACGCCGGTAGCGGCGAAGATGCAGTCGCCGCTCGCCATTTCCTCGAGGCGGTAGGTGCGGTCGAGGTCCTCGATCCCCCAGCGGCGGGCGCGGGCGCGCTCGTCGTCGTTGCGGAAGAACAGCCGGCCTTCCATCTGGCCGCCAAGGCAGCGCAAGGCGGCGGCGGCAAGGACGCCTTCGGGGGCGCCGCCCTGGCCTAGGTAAATGTCGACGCCGCTATCGGGGTTGGAGGTGGCGATAACTCCGGCGACGTCGCCGTCGGGGATAAGCATGATGCCGCAGCCCAGCGCGCGAAGCTCGGCGATGATGCCCGAATGGCGCGGGCGGTCGAGGACGCAGGCCATGATCTCGCCAACGGGCACGCCCTTGGCGGCGGCGAGCGCAATGACGTTTTCGGTCGCCGAGCGAGCAAGGCCGACGAGGCCGGGCTCATAACCAGCGCCGATCGCGATCTTGTCCATGTAAGTATCGGGCGCGTTGAGCAATTGACCATGCTCGGCGATGGCGAGGACGGCGAGCGCGTTGGGGCCGGCCTTGGCGGTGATGGTGGTGCCTTCGAGCGGGTCGAGCGCGATGTCGATCTTGGGGCCGGTGCCCTGGGCCGAACCGACTTTTTCGCCGATGTAGAGCATCGGGGCTTCGTCGCGTTCGCCCTCGCCGATGACGACGGTGCCGTCCATCGGGAGTTCGTTGAGTGCGGCGCGCATCGCTTCGACAGCGGCGGCGTCGGCGGCTTTTTCATCCCCGCGGCCGACCAGACGCGAGGCGGCGATCGCAGCGGCTTCGGTGACGCGAACCATCTCGAGGACGAGGACGCGGTCGAGGACGCTACTGGCCGTAACACTACTATTATTGGTCATGTTCTCTCCCGGTATTCGTGGTCGGGATAGGAGCGGCCCATGACCTTGTCGAGACTCCGCACGAGAGGCTGCGCGTCGTCAGTCGGCGTCCCCGGGCTGATGCTCGAGGATGTGGGCGCGGACGCGGACGGCACGGATACCGAGTTGGGTTTCGTGGAGGAAGGTGGCGAACCCGAGCCCGGTCGAAATCATTGCGGCGATGAACAGCAGCGCGACTGCCTTGCCGAAATGCAGACCGGTGAGCTGACTGCCGAACAGCAGGATGACGACGAGGCAGATCAGCACCGCCGCGCTGACCGAAAGGAAGACGGCGGTGTTCACTACACGGATACGGCGGTCGAGAATGTGGAGTTCGGCGATGATCCGATCATGTTCCTTGCCGCGGCTGGCGAGCAGCCTGGGCTCGAGCGCGCGGGCGCGATCGACAATGCGGGCGAGGCGGCCGACGCAGACATTGAGGAAGGCGCCGATGCCGGCGAGCAGGAACACCGGCGCGACCGCCGACTGGATGACCTGCGCGACCTCGGCGTTGCTGGTCGTGAGGTCGGCGAGGCCGGGGAGCATCAGCCTTTCGCCAGCAGTTTCTTGATGCCGCGCGCGGCTTGGCGGAGGCGCTGTTCGTTTTCGACGAGCGCGATGCGGACGAACCCTTCGCCTTCCTCGCCGAAGCCCACGCCCGGCGCTACCGCGACCTTGGCTTCGGTCAGCAGGCGCTTGGAGAATTCCATGCTGCCGAGCGCGCGATATTGTTCGGGGATCGGGGCCCAGGCGAACATGCTGGCCTGGGGAATGGGGATGTTCCAGCCGGCGCTGGCAAAGCTTTTGACGAGCACGTCGCGGCGCTTTTTGTAGAGTGCGCGATTCTCGGCGATGATGTCCTGCGGGCCGTTCAATGCGGCGGTCGCGGCGGCCTGGATCGGGGTGAAGGCGCCATAGTCGAGGTAGGATTTGACCCGGGCGAGCGCACCGATGAGCCGGGCGTTGCCGACCGCGAAGCCGATCCGCCAACCGGCCATGCTGTAGGTTTTCGACATCGACGTGAACTCGACCGCGACTTCCCTGGCGCCGTCGACCTGCAGGATCGACGGGGTCGGCTCGTCGCCGAAGTAGATTTCGGCGTAGGCGAGGTCGGAAATGACAACAAGGTCATGCGCGCGGGCAAAGGCGACGAGCTTCTCGTAAAACGGCAGGTCGGCAACATAGGCGGTCGGGTTCGACGGATAGCCGACCACGAGCACCTTGGGCCGGGGCACGGTGTAGCGCATCGCCATGTCGAGCCGGTCGAAGAAGTCGGGCCCGGGCGCGGCGGGTATCGAGCGGATCGCGGCGCCGGCGATGATGAAGCCGAAAGTGTGGATCGGGTAAGACGGGTTGGGGGCGAGGACGACGTCGCCCGGCGCGGTAATCGCCTGCGCGAGGTTGGCGAGGCCTTCCTTGCTGCCCAAGGTGACAATGACTTCGCTGTCGGGGTCGAGGTCGACGTTCCAGCGGCGCTTGTAATAGGCCGCCTGGGCCTTGCGCAGCCCGGGGATCCCTCTGGAGGCGGAGTAGCGGTGGGCGGTCGGCTTGGACGCGACTTCGCACAGCTTGTCGATGACGTGCTTGGGCGGGGCGCCGTCGGGGTTGCCCATGCCAAGGTCGACGATGTCCTCGCCGCGTGCGCGCTCCGCCGCCTTCATCGCGTTGACTTCGGCGAAGACATAAGGGGGGAGGCGGCGGATGCGGTAGAATTCGTCCATGGGATCCTATTTGGCGGATTTTGCTGCGCTGCGAAAGAGCGATGGTCAGCGTTCCGAATAGCCGGGGAGCTTGAGGCCCGTGGTAATGGCGAGTGCCCGGAGCGCAAACGCCGCGATGAAGGCGATCGCGGCGGCCGGGAGGGCGGCGAGGCCAGCGACGTGGAGCAGGACGAACAGCGCCGAGGACAAAGCGGCGGCCGTGACATAAATTTCGGGGCGCATCAGGATCGACGGGTCGCCGGCGAGCACGTCGCGAATAATGCCTCCGGCACAGGCAGTCAGCACGCCCATCGCAAAGGCGGGGATCGGCGCGACCTCGAATGCCAGCGCCTTTGACGCGCCGTAGGTCGAGTAAGCCGCGAGGCCGAGTGCGTCGAACCACAGGACCGCGCGCTCGTTCCAGCGATCGCGCGCGGTGAACCACACCGCGAGCCCGGCGGCGAGGCAGATGCCGAGCGTCGCGTTGCGGTGAACCCAAAACACCGGGGCGCCGATCAACAGGTCACGCACGGTGCCGCCGCCAACCCCGGTGACGACCGCAAAGAATAGGAAGGTGACGAGCGTCTGGCGCTTCTCGGCGGCGAGCAGTGCGCCCGAAATGGCGAACACCGCCAGCCCGAAATAGTCGAGCAAGTAGAGCGCGTCAGGTAGCGACGGGGTGGGGAGCACCGGAGTCATGATCCGCCTTAGCGCGATCCATGCTAGAGTTCGACCTAGAGGTGAGCCGATGACCGATAAAGCCGATTCGAAGACTGCGGCCGATGCTTCGTCGGGGACGATTCCGGGTCTCGAGGACTGGCAGCACTGGACCCTGGTCACGGGCCGCGCACAGCAGATGCTGATGGAAGCGTGGGCCGACGGGCTGGTCAAGGAGGGCGGGATTGCCAAGCCGCTGGCCGACCCGCTGCCGTTGCTGACCGCAGGGGCCGAGGCGTGGTCGAAGGGGCTTGAGGTGTGGGGCCAGATGCTGACCGGCTTCGCCAAGGCGGGCGAGGCGAAGGACCGGCGATTCGGGGCGGCGGAGTGGCGTGACAATCCACTATTTGATACGATTCGCCAGTCGTATCTGGCGATCTCGGACCAATTGCTCGGCTCGGTCGACAAGATCGAGGGGCTCGACGAGGCGGCGCGGCACCGGCTGCGGTTCGCGACGAAGAGCTTCGTCGAGGCGATGAGCCCGGCCAATTTCGCGCTGACCAACCCCGAGGTGATGCACCGCACGATCGAGACCCGCGGCGACAATCTTCTTAACGGGCTCAGTAACATGCTTGGCGACATCAAGGCCGGGCAGATGAGCCAGAGCAAGGCCGGGGCATTCGAGGTCGGACGCAACCTGGCGATGACACCAGGCAAGGTGATCTACGAAACACGGTTGTTCCAGCTGATCCATTACGCGCCCACGACCGAGCAGGTGCTCGAGACGCCGCTGGTAGTATTCCCGCCGTGGATCAACCGCTTTTACATCCTCGACCTCACGCCCGAAAAAAGCTTTGTGCGGTGGACGGTTGAGCAGGGCGTTTCGCTGTTCATGGTCAGCTGGAAATCGGCCGACGAGAGCCTCGCCGACGTGACCCTCGACGATTATGTCGCGGCGCAGATCGAGGCGGTCGACGTGATCCGCGAGCAGCTTGGCGTTCGCAAGGTTCACACCATCGGTTATTGCGTGGCGGGGACAACGCTGGCGGCGACGCTGGCGCTGCTGGCGGCGCGGGGCGAGGCGGACACGGTCGCGTCGGCCACGTTCTTCACCGCGCAGGTCGATTTCGAGAAGGCCGGCGACCTGACTTTGTTCCTCGGCGACGAGGTGATGGAACTGCTCGGCCAGTTGACGACCGACAGCGGGGTGCTCGACGGGCGCTACATGGCGGCGACGTTCAACCTACTGCGCGGGCGCGACCTGATCTGGAACTATGTCGTCAATAATTACCTGATGGGGCAGGAGCCGACGCCGTTCGACCTGCTCCACTGGAACGGCGACACGACCAACCTGCCGGCGGGGTGGCACCGCAATTATCTTGAGACGCTGTATCGCCAGAATCTGCTGGTGAAGGCGGGTGCGATCGTGGTCGACGGGACGCCGATCGACCTCAAGAAGATCGAAACCCCGGCTTATATCCAGGCCGGACGCGAAGACCATATCGCACCGCCCGAAAGCGTGTGGCGGATGATGGGCCTGCTCGCCGGACCGAAGCGGTTCGTGCTCGCCGGGTCGGGGCATATCGCGGGCGTGGTCAATCCGCCCGCCGCCGGGAAGTATCAGTACTGGATCAACGAGGCGTCGCCGGTGAGCCTCGACGAGTATGTCGCCGGGGCGACCGAGCATAAGGGCAGCTGGTGGCCCGACTGGATCGAGTGGCTGCGCGGGCGGGCGCCGGGGACGGTCAAGGCCGACGGCGCGCGGGTCCCCGGCGCAGGCAAATACAAGGCGATCGAAGATGCGCCGGGGCGCTACGTGAAGTCGCGCTAGCCCAGGATTTCGGCTTAGATGATCCCCCCGCCGAGCATCAGGCGGAGGATGCCGACGACGATCACGAACAGGTTGAGGTTGCGGCCGGTTTTCGATGCGCTCGCCGCGCCGACAATCGTGCCGACGAGCGCGAGCGGGATGATCAGCCAGTTCATCCAGCCGAGCAGCGGAATGAACGCGACCAGCGCGAACAGGAAAGCGACAAGCCCGATGATCAGCGAGACGAGGTTCATCATTCGCCGAGCATGACCGCTTCGCCGTCTTTCGGCAAGCGGTCGCGGCGCGCGGCGGTAACCAGCGCGACAACGTAAAGCGCGAGCGCGGTCCAGATTGCGGCGAAGGCGATGGCGTGAGCGCGGGTGAACGGTTCTCCGTAGAGGAAGACGGCAAGCAGGAACTGGAGCGTCGGGGCGAGGAACTGGAGCATGCCGAGCGTCGAATAGGGCAGGCGCCGGGCGGCGCCGGCGAAGAGCAGTAGCGGGATGGTCGAGATGATGCCGCTCAAGCCAATGAGCAGGCTGACGTGGGAAGTTGGCGCCAGCAGAGGGGCGCCGGGGGCGTGGGTCAGGAGCAGATAGGCGAGGGCGGCGGGGAGCAGAAAGCCGGTCTCGATGGCGAGGCCGGTGAGCGCGTCGGCGGCTACGATCTTGCGGACGAGGCCGTAGCTGGCGAAGCTGGCACAGAGGGTGAGGCTGATCCACAATTGGCCGAGTGCGCCAGCGGCGAGGACCGCGATCCCCGCCGCGGCGATGGCGACCGCGACCCACTGCAGGCGAGAGACTTTTTCCTTAAGGAAGAAGCGGCCGAGAAGGATGTTGGCGAGCGGATTGAGGTAATAGCCGAGGCTGCCGGCGAGGATATGGCCGTTGTTGACGGCGTAGACATAAAACAGCCAGTTGACCGCGATAAGTAGCGCGCTGAGCGCGAGGAGGCCGCGCACGCGGGGGTTGGTGAGCGCCGTGCGCACGGCCGGCCAGCCGCGCGCCGCGCTGACGAGGGCGGCGAGGACGAGCACGGACCAGACGACGCGCTGGGCGACGATGGCGATCGGCTCGACCGATTTCACCAGCTTGAAGTAGATCGGAAGGAAGCCCCAATAGGAATAGGCGCCGATGCCGAGCAGGAAGCCGAGGCGTTCGGCATGATCGGTACGGGTGGGGGACGAGGGTGCGTTCACCCGATGGGGCGCTAAGGCGGGACAAGGCGAAGTCAATCCTTGTGGTGACCGGCGCATTTGTTGAAACTGTCATCGGCGCCTGACACGGTGTAGTCTGGTATCGTCTCCCCGGAAGGAATCATTCGTGCCGCGTTCCTTTCTTGCCATGTCCCTGATCGCACTGGCTCTGGCCGGTTGCGTGACCGCCAAGCCCAAGGCACCAAGCCACGTCGGGGCGACCGTCACCGCCGCGCCGCCGAGCAAGGCCGAGGTATGGCAACGCGTTGCCAGCGCCGCCGACGCCACACGGATCGCCCGGATCGGGTCGGCGTGGAGCGAGGGGCTGGCTGAGGCGCGAAGCCGCGGATTCGGCGATGACGTTAAGAAGGAAGCTTTGCTGCTCAGGTCGGGCGCGGCGTTGGCGCGACCAGCGCCGACTCCGGGAAGCTATTCGTGTCGCATGGTCGAGATCGGCAGCACGCCGAAGAAGAAGGTCGCGTTCGAGCGGTTTAAGCCGTTCTTCTGTTATGTCGAAGTCGAGGGCGAACTTCTGACGATCGTCAAGCAGACCGGCAGCCAGCGTCCGGCGGGGCGGCTGTGGGAGGACGATGTCGCCAGCCGGTTGGTCTATCTCGGGAGTCTTGCGCTGGGCGGCGAGGACCAGCCCAAGGCCTATGGCGAGGATCCAGCACGCGATATGGCGGGGGTCGTTGAGCGGGTCGCGCCATTCGTGTGGCGGCTGGTCATCCCGTATCCGCGAAATGGAGCGAAGCTCGACGTGTTCGAGCTGACGCCGGTGGCCGATCAGCCCAAGTGACTGTTGGTCAAGTGACGGCAAGCATCGGGGATGCGGACGAGGTACGCGCGCACCTGGTCGCGGCGGCCTCGGCGCGCCATGCCCTGACCTATTCGGAGCTGCTCGAACTGCTTGGCTACGGATTCTCGCGGCCCAAGATGCGGGCGCTGTGCGTGACGCTCGGCGTGGTTGATCGGGCGGCGGCGGAACAGGGCGAGCCCGAGCTGGCGG
>JBKJMA010000014.1:0-7649 GCA_046596505.1 Sphingomicrobium sp. | reverse complement strand
CCGAGGTGGCGGGAGGCAAGGCGGTCAGCGCGGCGGAAGTCACCGCGTTCGATGCGGCGGGAACGGCGGGCGCGAGCCAGACTGTCAGCTGCGACGCGGTGCTGATGGCGGGCGGCTGGACGCCGAGCATCCACCTTTGGTCGCACAGCAAGGGCACGATCAAGTGGCATGGCGAGCTAGGCGCCTATGTGCCCGACGTCGCCAATGAAAATTGCGTCAGCGTCGGCGCCTGCGCGGGTGACATGACGCTGGGCAGCGGGGTCAGCGTGGCCTCGCTGCCGACGCGCAAGGACCCGGCGCGGATCAAGGCGTTCGTCGATTTCCAGAACGACGTGTGCGCGCGCGACATCCGGCTGGCGGTGCGCGAGGGGTTCCGATCGATCGAGCACGTCAAGCGCTACACCACCACCGGCATGGCGACCGACCAGGGCAAGACGTCAAACATCAACGGCATGGGCATCGCGTCGCAGATGATGTCGAAGCCGGCGAACGAGATGGGGCTGACTACCTTCCGCCCGCCCTATACGCCGCAGAGCTTCGGGGTGATCGCCGGGCATCACAAGGGCGCGCTGTTCCAGCCGACGCGCAAGACCAGCATCGACGCATGGGCGGCCGAGCGCGGGGCCGTGTTCGAGAATGTCGCGCAGTGGCGGCGCGCACGCTATTTCCCGGTGGGCGGCGAGGATATGGCGGCGGCGACCCGACGTGAATGTCGCGCGGTGCGCGCGTCGGTCGGGATCTTCGACGCGTCGACGCTGGGCAAGATCGAGGTCGTCGGGCCCGATGCCGCCGAGTTCCTCAATCGCATGTACACCAACCCGTGGAAGGCGCTCGAGCCGGGGCGGTGCCGCTATGGCCTGCTGCTGAAGGAAGACGGGTTCATCATGGACGACGGGGTTAGCGCGCGGCTGGCGCCCGATCGCTTCCACCTGACGACGACCACCGGCGGCGCCGCACGGGTGCTCAACATAATGGAGGATTATCTCCAGACCGAGTGGCCCGATCTCAAGGTGTGGCTGACGAGCACCAGCGAGCAATGGTCGGTGATCGCGCTCAACGGGCCGCGCGCACGCGACGTGCTGGCGGGACTGGTCGAGGATATCGACCTGTCGGGGCAAGCCTTTCCGCACATGGCGATCCGCGAGGGGCGGATATGCGGTGTGCCGACGCGGCTGTTCCGGGTGAGTTTCACCGGAGAACTGGGGTTCGAGGTCAACGTGCCGTCGGCCTATGGACGGGGCATGTGGGAGGCGATCATGGCGGCGGGGGCCGAGCATGACATAACCCCCTATGGCACCGAGACGATGCATATTCTTCGCGCCGAGAAGGGCTATATCATCGTCGGGCAGGATACCGACGGGACGGTCACGCCCTATGATGCCGGGCTCGACTGGGCGGTAGGCAAGAAGAAGCCCGATTTCGTCGGCAAGCGCTCGCTCGCGCGGCCTGACATCGTCGCGGAGGGGCGCAAGCAACTCGTCGGGCTGCTGACCGTGGACCCGGGCGAAGTGCTGGAGGAGGGGGCGCAAATCGTGTTCGATCCGAATCAGTCGATCCCGATGAAGATGGTCGGTCATGTCACCTCGAGCTACTGGAGCGAGGCTTTAGGCCGCTCGATCGCGATGGCGGTCATCGCCGGGGGCAAGGAGCGGATGGGCGAGACGGTTCATGTGCCGATGCCCGGCAAGACGATCCGGGCGGTCATCGGCGGCACGGTGTTCTACGATCCGGAAGGAGCGCGACTCAATGTCTGAGGCGGTCGGGCGGATCGAGCCGGTGGCGGGCGTGCCATTTGCCGGTGATGGGGTCACGGTCGCGCTGGTGCCGGCAGTGACGCGCTTTAATTTGCGGGGAAGTGCGAGCGATCTGGCGGGGTTTACCGCGGTGCCGTTGCCGACGAGGATCGGCGATGTCGGCGAAAGCGGTAGCGAACTGGCGGTCATGCTTGGCCCCGACGAATGGCTGCTGATCGGCGCGGTCTCGAACGACGGAGCGGGGCAGCCGGTGAGCATCACCGAAGTCAGTGATCGTCAGGTCGGGTTCGACGTCACCGGGCCGCGCGCTGCCGAACTGCTGATGTCGGGCTGTCCGCTCGACCTCGAGCGGATGGCGGTCGGGCGGGGCACGCGGACGATTTACGAGACGGTCGAAATCGTCGTCGTCAAGCGCGCGCCCGACGCGTTCCGGGTCGAGGTGTGGCGCAGCTTTGCGCCGTGGCTGTGGGCCGCTCTGGGTCAGGCCTAAGCTTAAGCCTCAACCTAGGCGTTTTCGGCGGGAGCGTCGCCGTCATCGAGCCACGGCGTCGCTGAGCCGGCAATGGCTCGTGGCCGGTGCGAGTTGCGCTCGACGAAGCGGTTGATCAGCCAGCTGCGGAACAGGCTGATCGCCGGATCGGACAGGTCTTCGGGGCGCAGCTTGAGGTAATAGCCGAAGCCATCCTCGATGATCGCGTCATAAGGCATGACCAGCCGGCCTTCGGCCAGTTCGTCGGCGAACATGTCGATGTCGGCGAGAACGACGCCGTCCGCCGACATGGCATAGGTCGCCGCGAGCGAGAGCGTGTCGAACGCAATCCCGCGGTCGGCATCGATAGTGATCCCCGTCTGGCGACCATACAGGCTCCAGAAGAGTCCGCGGGGTTCACCGTCGAGGGTGACGTGGAGCAGGTTATTGTTGGCGAGGAAGGCTTCGAGCGACTGGCCCTCATGCCGCGCGGCGGTTTGCGGCGAGCAGGCAGGTGCGACGCGCACCATCCACAAGAGGTCGGTGACGCGATCGTCGACATTGGGCCGGTCGAACACGATCGCCATGTCGATGATGTTCGACGGCAGGCCGGTGACGTGGCTGCTCGAGACGTCGATCTTGATGTCGGCATGCTCGGCGTGGAAGTCCCGGATCATCGGCAGCACCACGTGCTGGAGCAGCGAGGGGGGAACGTGGATGCGAATCGGCCGGCTGCTCGAATCCGCGCGGCAGATCGAGTTCATCCGTGCTTCGATCCGGTCGAACGAGGCGGTGACCACCGGGAGCAGCGCCTCGCCTTCGGGGGTCAGCGCGAGCCGTGCCCCCGACCGGTCGAACAGTTTGCGGCCGATGAGTTCCTCGAGGCTGATGATGTGGCGGCTGACGGCGCTTTGCGAGACGTTGAGCGCCTCGGCGCCGGCGGTGAAGCTCAGGCGCAGCCCGACTGCGTCGAACGCTCTCAATGCGTTCAGCGGCAACCAGCGACGATTGATCGGTTGAGGCTTGGCGATCGTGGGTTCCTGACGAGGTCGGTTGTGACAATGCTGAAGTGCCGCTTTTCCAATCGCTTCGCAACATTCGTGTCGATGGTGCTCTTCCGGTTTTGACATGTCGTTATGCGCAAATGGAATTTTCGCTCGGCGCTGCTCCTATGAGAGAAGCTGCGCGGTTCCTTGCGGAGGACGAACGTGGATTTATCGGCAATTGCGACACTGTTCGGGGCTCGGCGGCCGGGTCATGCGCTGCCGCAGGGACTGTATCTCGAACCCAACACGCTCGCCTTCGACATGACCGCGATATTCGGCGAATCATGGCTGCTTGCCGGGTTCGAAGCCGAAGTGCGCGCGCCCGGGGACTATCTGTCGATGATGGTCGGCCATTGGCCGATCCTGATCGTGCGCGGTCGCGACGGCGAAATTCGCGGGTTCCACAATAGCTGCCGCCATCGCGGCTCGGTAGTCTGTCCGCCAGGCAATGGCAGCGCGGCGCGGCTGACCTGCCCCTATCATCGCTGGACCTATGACCTGAACGGCAAGCTGCTCGCGGCGGGGCGGATGCCGGACGATTTCGTCAAGGCCGATCACGGGCTGCGGCCGATCCATCTCGAGACGGTCGCCGGGGCGATGTTCATCTGCCTGTCCGAGACGCCGCCCGACTTCTCGACGCTGCGGAGCCGGCTGACGCCGCTGCTCGCGCCGCACAACCTTCTGCACGCTAAGGTGGCGTACCAGTCGACGCTGGTCGAACAGGCTAACTGGAAGCTGGTGATGGAGAATGGTCGCGAATGCTATCATTGCGCGACCGGCCATCCCGAGCTGGCGCTGACCTTCCCGGTCAACGCTTCGACCTACTTCGACGTCGACAAGGAGCATTCGGCGGGGTTCAACGCGCGGATGGAGGCGCTGGGCCTGCCGATCGGGCCGGCCGAGGAGGACTGGTGGCAGGCATCGCGGTTCGCGCTCAACGCCGGGACGACGGCGATGACGATCGACGGCAAGCCGACCGTCAAAAAGCTGATGTGCGAGACTGGAGATGGCGACATTGGATCGATGCGCTGGGCGATCGAACCACACAGCTTTTGTCATTCGACCGCCGAATATACATTTGCCTTCTTTGCGATGCCGGTCAGCCCGACGGAGACGCACGTGGTCGGGAAATGGCTGGTCCACGAGGATGCGGTCGAAGGCGTGGATTATAACCTCGATCGGCTGATCGACCTGTGGACGCGGACCAACCTACAGGACAAGCAATTGTCCGAGAACAACCAGGTCGGGGTCAAATCGCCTGGTTATCTACCGGGGCCTTATTCGCCCGACGCCGAGCCGCTGGCGATGCGGTTCGTCGACTGGTATTGCCGCAAGGCCGAGGCCTATCTGGCGCGCGAGCGCGGCGCCCAGAAGGTCGCGGCCTAGCGTTGGCGCGCGCGCCAGGCGGCAGATTGGGACTTCACCAGCCGCAGTAGGTCACTGTGGACGATCGCCATGTCGACGACGTGAAAGCCCCAGTCGGGATAAGCGTCATCGCCGATCACCCGCTCGTCGGTCAGTTCGCGATCGAACGGGGTTTGCGGGACGGTGTTGACGTGGACCGCGAGGTAATTGGCGTGCACGCCGCGGACGCACTCGCCGGACAGGCGTCCTGGCACCCGGGCAAAGCGGGTCGGAACCGGGCGGCCATCGACCTGCCAGCTGGCCTTGGGCATGACGCCTTGCGCAACGCCGCCGCGCCACCACGGGAAGCCGAGGATCGAGTCGAGTGGTGCGCTGCCGCCTTCGAGCCGGGCAGGGTTGGTGCAGGCCGCTTCCATCGCCGGGTCGCGCGAGACCCCGAACAACGCATTCGCGGGGGGCGGGATCGTGTCGCGATAGCTCGTCCAGACGATCGCACAGCCGGTCTGGCTGGCGGTGCGGCACAGCCGGATCGATTTGAAGTCGCCGCCGACGTCCTTTCCCTTGGGCACCAGCAGGCTCGTCCCGGGGAGCATCGCCGAGAGCAGGCGGCGCTGGATCGGCTTGCCATCAATCTCCTCGGCGATGAGGCGCTTGAGCACGTTGGCGCCCTGGCTGTGGCCGACCAGGACGAACGGGCGTCCGCGATTGTCGTGGGCGAGATAATTGCGCCAGGCGTCGCGGACGTCGCGATAGCCGCGCTCCTCGTTCCAATCGACCTTTTCGCCGCGCAGCCGGGCACGCAGCGCGGTCAGCGTAACTTGGCGGTAGAGCGGCGCGAATGGACGGCAGACGCTGGCGAAGCGGGCGAATTGCGATGTGATGCGGTCGGTTTCGTCGCTGCTGGCCACCATGTCGCTGATCGGACCCGGGTCGAGCGAGGCGGTCGGGTAAATGTAGAAACAATCGGCGGCCGGTTGTGCCAGTCGCGGGCCGGGTTCGACGGTCAGCGCGCCATCGGCGCTGACACGGGTCACTCGCTGGTCGACCGCGCAGGCGTCGCGCCGGCCCGGGCGGCAGAGCCAGTTTCGTCCAAGTTGATAGTCATTGTCGGCCGGTAAGGCCGGCATTGCGACCACAGCCAGAATCAGCGCGAGCGACATGACAACTCCTCAATTCGATAAGCGACTTGTACCGCCGGAAACAACGGTTAGCGCACAGGTAGCAGTCCGGTCGCCGCAGTCACGCCGGATTCCTGCGCGCAACTCAAGACCATTCGATAACTTTTTGAGATGAAGTAGATAACGCCAAGTCATGGTCAGCTTCATCGGTACAGATTTGGACTGGACAAATGGTTGCCGAGAAACCTCATCTGCAAAACTTTTCGGACTCATCGATAAAAACTATTTGGTTGTGGCATAGATTTTGTGGGAACAATCTATGACAAGACAATAACAGAAAATGACGGGGATCGCGCGGCGCTTTGTCGCTGCTCGGGTCATAAAAAGGGGGAAGCATTATGAAGACTCTTTGGAGCACATCCGCCGCAGTGACGGTGCTCGCGGCGCTCGGAGCCGGGGGGTCGCCAGCCTTCGCGCAGACCGCACCAGCGGCGCAGACCGCGCCGACAACGCAGGCCGCGCCAAGCGATAACGCCATCGCCGACATTGTCGTGACCGCAACGCGGCGCGAAGAGTCGCTCAACAAGATCCCCCTGGCCATCCAGGCACTCAGTGGCGATTCGCTAGCCAAACTCAACGTCGTCAACTTCGAGAAACTGATCGAGTTTCTGCCGAACGTCCGCACCGCTTCGCACGGCCCTGGCACCTCGTCGATCTTCATCCGCGGCCTGTCGACCGACTCGCCGGGCCTGCAGATCGCCGGAACCGCCGGTACCGCGCCGAGCGTTGCGCTTTACGTTAATGACGCGCCGGCCTCGCTGGTCGGGCGCAACCTCGACTTCTACGCTGCCGATCTCCAGCGCATCGAAGTGCTGGCTGGCCCGCAGGGTACGCTGTTCGGGGCGAGCTCGATGGGTGGTGCGGTGCGCTACATCACCAACAAGCCGGATCTCCAAAATTATCACGCCGGCTTCAACGGGACCTATTCGTTCACCAAGGGCGGCGACAGTAGCGTCGCGGGCAACGGCTACATCAACATTCCGGTGATCAAAGACCGGCTCGCGGTCCGCGTGGTGCTCTATGGCGACCAGCAGGGCGGCTATATCGACAACGTGCCCGGCACCTACCAGGTGCCGTTCGACGCGCACATCGGCCAAGCCGGTCGCTTGCCGACCGACAACCCGCTGCTCGTCATGCGCGCGCTGCAGTCGTGCCAACTAACCGCGACGACTACGGTCGCGAACTGCAACGGCAGCCAGTATAACGCGCCGACGCGCCAGAGCATCAACAACAGCCAATTCGTCGAGGACAATTACAACGACGCTACCTACAAGGGCGGTCGCATCGCGGCGACGTTCAAGATCAACAATGACTGGTCGATCGAGGCGATGCACGTCCGTCAGCAATTGAAAGTCGACGGCGTATTCGAATATGACCCGCTAGTCGGAGACCTCAAGGTCCAGCAGTTCAATCCGAACACGTTGCGCGACAAGTTCGACGAAACGACCTGGACACTCAAGGGTCGGCTTGGTTTCCTCGACATGATCTATACGGGCTCGTACCTGCACCATAAGGCGGTGCAGAAGGCCGATTACGCTCGTTATTCCAATCTCGGCCTGTATGTGCCTTATTACGAGTGCGACCGCGGCGTGTATTACACGGCGGCGTATAACGGCAACATTGGTAACACCTGCTATACGCCGAGCAAAAGCTACCAGGTGCGTAACAAGACCCAGCGCATCACGCATGAATTCCGCGTGACGACGCCGGCGGCCGCGCGGCTGCGCGGGACGTTCGGGCTATTTTACGACCTCAGCAAGCTCTACGACAATACCGACTGGTCGTATCTCGAGCCGCTTGCCGGCTTCATCAACCCACGTAACGTGGGTTGATGAAG
>JBKJMA010000154.1:0-16670 GCA_046596505.1 Sphingomicrobium sp. | reverse complement strand
CCAAATCCCGCCGCGCGGGTCGCGGCATACATTCCGTCGAGCGTCGTGCCATGTCCGGCCTCGCTCTCGACCCGCTGGCCATAGCGCACCCCGTCATAGCGCGCGAGGTTCGACGAGGCTTCGGCGGGGGCGATGATGTAATAGGTCGGCAGCGCATGCGCGGTGTGCGGCAGGCTGATCCTGACCGGTTCGGCGCCGGCGTCGCGCAGCCACTGCACCCCCTGCTCCCACAAAGCGTCGATCTCGGCGGGGACGCCGTCGATGCGATACTCCCTGGGAATGCCGACGCGTTTGCCTCTGAGATCGCTTGACAAATCTGCTTCCCATTTGGGAACCGGGACATCGAGCGAGGTCGAATCCTTCTTGTCGAACCCGCTCATCACTTCGAGCATGATCGCGCAATCGCGGACGGTCTTCGCCATCGGCCCGGCCTGGTCGAGCGATGAGGCGAAGGCGACCACGCCCCAGCGCGAGCAGCGACCATAGGTCGGCTTGATCCCGCAGATGCCGGTGAAGGCGGCGGGCTGGCGGATCGATCCGCCGGTGTCGGTGCCGGTGGCTCCGGGGGCAAGCCCGGCGGCGACGGCGGTGGCGGATCCGCCCGACGAGCCGCCCGGGGTCAGTGCCGCGTTACTGCCGTCATTGCGACGCCACGGGCTGATCACCGGGCCGAAGGCACTGGTCTCGTTCGACGAGCCCATCGCGAATTCGTCCATGTTGAGCTTGCCGAGCATCCCCGCGCCGGCCGCCTTCAGCTTGCCCGAAACGGTCGACTCATACTGCGGCTTGAAGCCTTTCAGGATGTTCGAGCCGGCGGTCGTCTCGACACCCTCGGTCGCGAACAAGTCTTTTATGCCCAATGGGATACCAGCGAGCGCTCCGATCCGGTCGCCACTCGCTCGTGCTTTGTCGGCAGCGTCCGCTGCCGCAAGCGCAATCTCGGGAGTCTCGACGGTGTAGGCATTGAGCGGGCGCCCAGCCTCGACCGCGGCGTTGAAGGCGGTCGCGACGTCGCGCGCCGAAAACGACCCGGCGGCGAGCCCTTCGCGAAGGTCCGCGATCGTCTTGGTGGTCAGCTCGGACACTATTCGATCACCTTGGGGACGGCGAAGAAGCCGTGCTGCGCGTCGGGCGCGTTCGCCAGCACCTTGTCGCGGACATTGCCGTCATCGATCACGTCATCGCGCAGGCGCAGTTTCTGTTCGATCACGGCGGTGAGCGGCTCGACCCCCTCGGTGTCGACCGCTGACAGCTGTTCGACCCAGCCGAGGATCTGATTCAATTCGGGGACGAGCGCCTCGATCGCCTCGTCGCTCATCGCGATCCGCGCGAGCTTGGCGATGTGGCGGACTTGCGTGGTATCTACACTCATGGTGGCGCGCCTATCAGCGGGTCAGCGGTCGGGCAAGCTTGCCGGGCCGGTGCCCCTACCCTAGTGCCGCCCGCGATGTGCGCGCGCCGCTTTTTGCTTTTCATCTTCTGGATGATCGTCCTCGCCGTCGCCGCGGGCTTCGCCATCTATCAATATGGCGGGAGCGTGCTGGCGAAGTCGATGACGCCGGCCGGCCACTTCGCCCCGCCGCCGGTGCGCTCGGGCCCCGATTATCGCGCCGATCCAAGCTGGCTCGCGAAGCCGGGACTCGCCGAAGACCCATCGCGATGGCTTCCCGCCGGCGTCTCGGCGACGAGCACAGCGCGCCGGGCAGCGATATTCTACGTCCACCCCACGACCTACCTCGATCGCGACAAGTGGAATGCCGCGGCCAACGAGGGCGGCGACACCGCATTGCGCGACGCACTGTTCGTGCGCAGCCAGGCGACCGCCTTCGCAGATGTCGGCGAAGTCTGGGCGCCGCGCTACCGCCAGGCGGCGTTCGGGTCGTTCCTGCTCAACAGCGCGGACGCCACCCGGGCGCTCGATCTTGCCTATGGCGATGTGCTCAGCGCGTTCGACACGTTCATCGCCGCCCAGCCGAAGGATCGGCCCGTCATCCTCGCCGGACATAGCCAGGGGGCGTTACTCGTGTCGCGGCTACTGGTCGATCGGCGGGATGAACTGAAGCGGCGATTGGTCGCGGCTTATGTCGTGGGGTGGCCGATGTCGAACACCGCCGACCTCCCCGCGATGCAACTCACCGCGTGCAAAAAGCCGGCGCAGACCGGGTGTCTGTTGTCGTGGATGAGTTTCGGCGAGCCGGCCAATGCTTCGTTGATGCTCGGCAATTGGAGCGGGACCAAGGGACCGACCGGGAACTCGCGCACGCAGGATGATATCGTCTGCGTCAATCCGCTGACTGGCACGCGCGATGGGACCGCTGATCCGGCGGCGAACCCCGGGACGCTCGTTCCGACGGCCGATTTCGCCAGCGCGACGTTGCTGCCGCAAGCCGTCGGCGCGCGGTGCGATCATGGGTTGCTGATCGTCAACGGCTCGATCCCGCCGCTTGGGCCGTATGTGCTGCCCGGCAATAATTTCCACGTCTATGATTACGCGCTGTTCTGGGGCGCGATCCGGGCCGATGCGGCGCGGCGGGTGGCGGCATGGCATTAACCTTGGTTCCGGCCGAGTTCGCCGACGCGGTGGCGAGCGCCGGGAAGCTGGCTGGCCTCGATGTCGGGACCAAGACGATCGGTCTGGCACTGTGCGATGCGATGTGGAGCTTTGCCGGGCCGTCCGAGACGATCCAGCGGACCAGGTTTAGCCGCGATCTTGAGCTGCTGCGCAAGTTCGTCGCCAAGCATGGCGTGGTCGGGCTGGTGGTCGGCCTGCCGCTCAACCTCGACGGCAGCGATAGTCCGCGCACCCAGTCGGTTCGCGCTTTCACGCGAAACCTCGCACCCCTCGATCTCCCGATCCTGCTGTGGGACGAGCGCTGGTCGACCCAGGCGGTCGAGCGGGCGATGATCGCCGCCGATGTGTCCCGGGCCAAACGCGCGCTCGCGATCGACAAGCTGGCCGCCGCGCATATCCTGCAAGGCGCGATCGACGCGCTGGCCAATTTGCCGCGCGACGACTAGGCCACGCCTTCATGCACCTGCTCTCGATCGACAATCTCTCCGACGCGCAGATCGGCCTCATCCTCGATGAGGGCGCGCGCTGGTTCGCCTATAATCGCCAGCCCCGGCGCAATGCCCGGCGGCTCGACGGGCTGACGATCATCAACGCCTTCTTCGAAGATTCGACGCGCACCCTGCTGTCGTTCGAGATCGCCGCCAATCGACTCGGCGCGCAGTCGGTCGCGATGCAGGTCGAACGGTCGAGCATCAAGAAGGGCGAGACGCTCGAGGATACGGCGCTCACGCTCAACGCAATGCGCCCCGATGCGCTCGTCATCCGTCATCGCGACGTCGGCGCGCCGGCGAGTATCGCGGCGATCATGGATTGTCCGGTCATCAACGCCGGCGACGGGATCGGCGAGCATCCGACGCAGGCGCTGCTCGACGCCGCGACGATCCGCCAGCGGTTCAGTCGGATCGCCGGGCTGAAGGTCGCGATCTGCGGCGATCTCAAGCACAGCCGGGTGGCGCGGTCGAACGTCAAGCTGCTCAGCCGCCTCGGCGTCGAGCTCCGCCTCGCCGGTCCGGCCTCGCTGATGCCCGACGACCTGCCGCGCTCGGTCGCTTCGATCGACGAGGCGGTGGACGGGGCCGATGTGATCATGATGCTCCGCGTTCAGCGCGAGCGGATGACCGAGGATCTGGGCGATGCGCCGGGGGAATATCTGGCGCGTTACGGGCTCACTGCCGAGCGGCTGGCCCGCGCCGCGCCGCACGCCGCGATCATGCACCCGGGTCCGATCAATCGCGGGGTCGAGATCGAGGGCGCGCTGGCCGACGATGCGCAGCGCTCGCTGATCACGCTCCAGGTGGAGATGGGGGTCGCGGTGCGGATGGCCTGCCTCGACCTGCTCACCGCCGAGCGGGTCACCGCAGCCTAGCGCCTGATCGGTTCAGCGGGAGTGCAGTGCGCTTCCACCGAAAGCGTGAAGCAGGCTCTAGTCATAGCCTAGACCGCTTCAGCCGGCTTTCTGCTGGCCGATCGGAACGACCTTGTCGGCTTCGGCCGGGGGGTCGAGCGGAATATTCTTCTCGAAGGCACTGATGATCGCGCCGAGCGCGGCTTCGGCCCCGGCGTCCTGTCCGTTGGCGTCGATCAGCGTCCACGGTGCCCAGCGCGTGTCGGTGTGGGACAGCAGGTCGGTCCACGTCGCTTGCCGCAGTTCGCGCGTCGGCTGTCCGCGACGATCGCCGGATGGGGCAAGCCAGCGCCGCCACGGATCGGCGTCGCGTATCGCGATCCGGCGCGCCTGCACCTCGGCGGTAACGTGGAAGAACAGCTTGACGATCAGCGTGCCATGATCGCGTTGCTGCGCTTCGAATTCGTTTATCTCGTCGCACCGGCGAGCCCAGGACTTGTCAGCAAGGCGGCCGGCGAGCCGCTCGTCCGCGACGTATCGATACCAGCTGCCGTGGAACAGCGAACTGGCACCGGCGCCGGGCAGGCAGCTCCAGTAAGCAGCGAGCCAGTGGCGGTCGTGGTCGGGGGCGGACAGGCAGTGGGTGGCGAAGGCGCATGGATCCCAGGCGCCGGCGAGGCGGCGGACCGCGCTGCGCTTGCCGCACGCATCCCACCCCTCGAACAGGATGATCGCGCGGCGGCGGTGGACGATCTGGGCAAGCTGGAGGTACGCCAGCCGATCGGCCAAGGCGGCGGGCTCGGCGCCGCCACCCGAGTCGCCTCGTTCAAATTTCGTTAAATCGATCGGCACATGCGGAGGCGTATCGCATCCGGATTGGTGCCGCAATCGACCCAACGGATCAGGTTCCCGCTTTGGGACCGGTCTTGGGTCCATCGACGACCAAGCGGATCGACAATTCCTTGAGCTGGCGATCGCTGACCGGCGCGGGGGCATTCATCATCAAATCCTCGGCCTTCTGGGTCATCGGAAACAGGATCACTTCGCGGATGTTGGGCTCGTCGGCCAGCAGCATGACGATGCGGTCGATCCCGGGCGCCGAGCCGCCGTGCGGGGGGGCGCCGTACTTGAACGCACCGATCATGCCGGGGAAGCTTTCGTCGACTTGGTCGCGCGAATAGCCGGCGATCTCGAACGCCTTGTACATGATGTCGGGGCGGTGGTTGCGGATCGCGCCCGACGAGAGTTCGACGCCGTTGCAGACGATGTCATACTGCCACGCGAGGATGTCGAGCGGGTCCTTGGTCTCGAGCGCTTCCAACTCCCCCTGCGGCATCGAGAAGGGGTTGTGGCTGAAGTCGACCTTCTTGGCGTCCTCGTCATATTCGAACATCGGGAAGTCGACGATCCAGCAGAATTTGAACGCGCCCTGTTCGATCAGCCCAAGCTGCTCGGCGACACGGGTCCGCGCGAGGCCCGCCAACTTGGCGGCTTGCGCCTCGGGGCCGGCGGCGAAGAACAGGCCGTCGTCGGGGCCGAGGCCAAGCTCGGCGGCGAGTTTGTTCATGCCTTCGGTGCCGTGGTTCTTGGCGATGGGACCGCCCCACTCGCCGCCCTTGCGGGTGGCGTAGCCGAGCCCGGCATAGCCTTCGCCGCGCGCCCAGTCGTTCATCTCATCGAAGAATTTGCGGCTTTTTTCGGCGGTGTTCGGGGCAGGTACCGCGCGAACCGACATGCCCTTTTCGACCAGCCCCGCGAACAGGCCAAAGCCCGATCCGACGAAGTGCGCGCCGACGTCGGCGATAAGGATCGGGTTGCGCAAATCGGGCTTGTCACTGCCGTATTTCAGCAGCGATTCACGATAGGGAATGCGCGGGAATTCGCCCGCAGGCGTAACCGACTTGCCGCCCGCGAATTCGGCGAACAGCCCGGCGAGGACCGGCTCGATCGCGGCGAACACGTCGTCCTGCGTCACGAAGCTCATCTCGAAGTCGAGCTGGTAGAATTCGCCGGGGCTGCGGTCGGCGCGGGCGTCTTCATCACGAAAGCAGGGCGCGATCTGGAAATAGCGATCGAAGCCGGCGACCATCAGCAGCTGCTTGAACATCTGCGGCGCCTGCGGAAGCGCGTAGAATTTGCCGGGGTGGACCCGCGACGGGACCAGGTAATCGCGCGCGCCTTCGGGTGAGGAGGCAGTCAGGATCGGGGTCTGGAATTCGAAAAAACCCTGATCGACCATGCGCTTGCGGATCGAGGCGATGACCGCCGAGCGAAGCATGATGTTGGCGTGGAGCCGCTCGCGGCGAAGGTCGAGATAGCGGTATTTGAGCCGGATATCCTCGGGGTACTCGGCCTCGCCGGCGACCGGCATGGGGAGTTCGGCGGCGGCCGACTGGACTTCGACCTCGCGCGCAATGACCTCGATATCGCCGGTCGCGAGGCGGGCATTCACCGCGCCGCCCTCGCGCCCAACGACGTCGCCGGTGATCGTGACGACCGATTCGACGCGCAGCGAGTCGAGCAATGCCAGCGCCTCGCTCCCCGCCTTGCAGACGATCTGGGTCAGGCCATAATGATCGCGCAGATCGACGAACAGCACCCCGCCATGATCGCGCTTGCGGTGGATCCAGCCCGACAGGCGCGCGGCCGATCCGACGTCGGATGCGCGCAGCTGGGCGCAGGTGTGGGTGCGATAGGTGTGCATATTTCTCTCTTCGTCGGCCCGGCCGGACGGGGGCAAGCAAGGCGCGGCGCTTCCCCTCCCCCTCCCCTTTTGTCAAGGCGGGCAAGCCGGGCTATGGCCCCGTCCAACATGAAGATTCATCCCCTGATCGACACCAGCGCCGAGCTATCCGCGCTGTGTCAGCGCCTTTCGCAACATCCATTCGTCGCCGTGGACACCGAGTTCATGCGCGAGAACACCTATTGGCCCGAGCTGTGCCTGCTCCAGATCGCTTCGGTCGACGAGGCGGCGGCGATCGATCCGATGGCGAACGGGCTCGACATGGCGCCGTTGCTCGAACTGCTGGTCGACAACCATGACGTGATGAAGGTGTTCCACGCCGGCGGGCAGGATCTCGAGATCGTCTACACGCTGACCGGAAAGATGCCGGTACCGCTGTTCGACACGCAGATCGCGGCGATGGCGCTCGGGCACGGCGAGCAGATCGGTTACTCGAACCTGATCGAATCAATGCTCGGGCACAGCCTCGACAAGGGCGCGCGGTTTACCGACTGGAGCCGGCGCCCGCTCGACAAGCGCCAGATCGATTATGCGATCGCGGACGTCACCCATCTCGCCGAGATTTTTCCGCGCATGGTCGACAAATTGCGCCGCAACGGGCGCGGGGCGTGGCTCGACGAGGAGATGGAGCGGCTGGCCGATCCGTCGAGCTTCGCGTTCGATACCGAACATGCGTGGAAGCGGCTCAAACTGCCGGGGCGCAATCCGCTGGTGCTCGGGCGGCTGAAAGCGATCGCGGCGTGGCGTGAGACCGAGGCGCGTGGGAAAAATCTTCCGCGCGGGCGCATCATCAAGGACGATACCCTTGGCGAACTCGCCTCGCATCCACCCAAGTCGCAGGACGATCTCGGCAAGGTCCGCGGGCTGTCGGCTGGCTGGCGTTCGAACGACATCGGTGCACGGCTGATGACCGCCGTCCTCGCTGCCAAGCCATTGAGCGCGGAGGAAATGCCAACGCGCGAGCCGAACCGCCCGGGTCTGACCAAGGACGCTGCATTGGTCAGCGATCTGCTCAAGCTGCTCTTGAAGATCCGTTCGAAGGAAACCGGGGTCGCGTCGAAGCTGATCGCGCGATCGGACGAGCTCGAGGCGCTCGCGGCTGGGGTGCGCAAGGATCTCAACATCCTGTCGGGATGGCGATTCGAGGAGTTCGGGCGCGATGCGCTCGACCTCGTCGAAGGGCGGCACGCGTTCGCGACGGAGAATGGCAAGCTCAAGATGACGCGGACATTGCTCGAGCCGACCGAACTGTAACGCCGAGCGCTCTAGCCGAACCGGATCGCTGTTTCGCGGCTCAACGACATTGCCAATTGCCGCAACCGGCGCTCGATCGCTTCGGCGTAAAGTGCCTGGAAACGCGGTGAGATGGTCAGCGTGATGCGCTTCGGGGTCAGTTCGACCCGGCTCTTGCGAAGGAGCGTTTCGGTGCCACCACTGAGCCGCTGGGCGAGGCGGATCGCTCGGCCCCAGGCGATGGCGCGGTCGTTCTCGCCCGGCGCGAGCAGCACCAGCAGCGACTTGCTGAACCCGCCGTCGCCACCGAACGCCGAGGACAAGGCTCTGCCCAGAAGTGCGCGGCCGTGGGCGTCGATGCCGACCCAGTTGCCGTGCACCGCCATGTCGACCGCCCGCTCGGCGCGAAAATCGGGGTGGGCGTTCCAGGCGATGTCGGCGAGGAGGCAGGCGGCGAGGCGCAGCCGGGCGAGCATCGGGCTATCGTCGAGGAAAAGCGGGGCGATCCACTGGTCGAGCGCGGCGCCGTGGTCGCCGAATCGGCCGAGCTGCTCGCCGACATCGAGCGCAGCGGCAAGGAGCGGATCCTGCGCCTTGGTCGATTCGTCGAGATCGCGGAACAGCAGCCCCTCGCGCAGGCCATAGGCGCTGACGACGACCTTGCGCGGGCCGAGCAAGTGCATCAGCGCATCGAGCAGCGCCGCGGCGGCACCCAGCGTCGGCAGGCGGCTACGCGACACCCCGGCGAACTGCTTGGTGTCATCGAGCGGTCGTTCGCGGAGGATGGCGCGCAGCTCGGCGATGCGCATCGGCGTGAAGCGATGCTGGTGGACGATCGGGAGCGGGTGCTTGGACAGCTTGAGGTCGAGCAGCCCAAGCGCGCGGAACGACCCGCCGACGAGGTACAGCCCATTGCCGAGCGCTGCATCGCGCAAGTGGCCCTTGCCGAGCGCGGCGGCGATCTGGGGGATGAGGTCGGCGACGCGCGGGTCTTCACCGACGCGCAATACGCCGAGCGGAAGCGAGACCCCTTCCCCGACCGCGCCTCGCGCGATGCCGACCAGTTCAAGACTGCCCCCGCCAAGATCCGCTGCCACACCCATCGCGCGCGGAATGCCCGAAATGACGCCGAGGCCGGCGAGCTCGGCCTCTTCCGCTCCGTTGAGCAACCTCGGCTTCAGACCGAGCGCGGCGACCTTGCGCAGGAAATCGGGACCGTTCGAGGCATCGCGCACCGCAGCGGTGGCCACGGTGTGGAGCTTGCGCAGCCCCATCTCTTTTCCCAGCAAACGGAAGCGGGCGAGCGCTTCGAGCGTTTCCGAGACTGCCTTGTCCTCGAGCGCGCCATTCTTGGCGAGGCCCTTGCCAAGCGCGGCCATGATCTTTTCGTTGAACAAGGTGCTGGGAACGCGGGCGCTGCCGCCGAACGCCACGAACCGGACCGAGTTCGAACCAATGTCGATAATGCCCACCGGGCCGAATGGGCGGGGGAGATTTGCGCGCATTTAGCCGCGCTGGGTCAGACGGAGCTTGGGTACGGCCTTGCCGCCCAGCGCCGCGCCACGGCCCGACAGCGACGGGTTGGTCATGAAATAATGGTGGAGGTTGAACGGCCGCTTGCCCGGCTTGACGCGGGTGTAGGTGCCCGACGGGTCGAGCGTCCAGCTCTGCTCATTGTCGATGAGGTTGGCGAGCATGACCTGGTCGAGCACCTGCGCATGCACAGTGGGATTCTCCAATGGCATCATGAACTCCACACGGCGGTCGAAGTTGCGCGGCATCCAGTCGGCAGACGAGATATAAACCCGCGCCCTGGCACTCGGCAGGCGCGAACCGTTGGCGAAGCACCAGATGCGGCTGTGCTCGAGGAATCGGCCGACGATCGACTTGACCCGGATGCGCGACGACAGGCCGGCGATCCCGGGGCGAAGGCAGCAGACGCCGCGGATAATGAGGTCGATCGACACGCCCTGCTCGCTCGCCTCGTAGAGCTTGTCGATGACGATCGGGTCGACGAGGCTGTTCATCTTGGCCCACAACGCGGCCGGCCGGCCCTCGCGTGCATTGGCGATCTCGGTGTCGATCAGGGCGATGATCCGCTCGCGCATATATTTGGGCGAAAGGGTCAACAGTTCGAGCCCCTTGGGGGGGACGTAGCCGGTGATCAGGTTGAACAGTTTCGCGGCATCGCGTGCGGCGCGGCGGCTGGCGGTGAAGAAGCTCAGGTCGGTGTAGATGCGCGCGGTCGTGGGATGATAATTGCCGGTGCCGAAGTGGCAATAGGTGCGCATCGTCCCGCCTTCGCGGCGGAACACCATCGAAACTTTGGCGTGGGTTTTCCACTCGACGAAGCCATAGATCACCTGGACCCCGGCGCGTTCGAGGCGGCTTGCCCAGAGCAGGTTCTGTTCCTCGTCGAACCGCGCCTTGAGCTCGACGACGGCGGTGACCGACTTGCCGGCTTCGGCGGCGGCGACCAGCGCATCGACGATCGCCGATTGCTTGCCGGCACGGTAGAGGGTCTGCTTGATTGCGACGACGTCGGGGTCCTCTGCCGCTTGGCGGAGGAAGGCGACGACCACCTCGAAACTTTCATAGGGGTGGTGGACGACGAAATCCTTGGCGCGGATCGCGGCGAAACAGTCGCCTTGATGCTCCATCACCCGCTCGGGGAAGCGCGGACTGTAGGGCGAGAATTTAAGGTCGGGGCGATCGACCTCGACCAGTTGCGCGAGGTCGGAGATGCCGATGAACCCGGCGCTTTCGGCGACCAGTGCGACCTCGGCATGGAGTCCGGTGCGGACCATCGCCTCGAGGTCCTCGGGCGTGTCGGCGAGAAATTCGAGGCGGATGACGCGGCCGCGGCGGCGACGCTTGATGGCGGTGCGGAAATAGCGGACGAGGTCCTCGGCTTCCTCCTCGACCTCGATGTCGCTGTCGCGCAGCACCCGGAAAGCGCCGCTGCCAAGCACGGTGAATCCGGGGAATAGCAGGTCGAACTGGTCGCGGATAAGCGCGTCGATGGCGATATAGCGGTAGGCCGCGCCGGGCAGCCGGATGAACCGCGGCAAGGTCTGCGGAATCATCAGCAATTCGACCACCGGCTCACGCTCGACCGGGGTCTCGAGGCTGAAGACGAGGCTGAAGGTGCCATTTGGAATGTGCGGAAAGGGATGCGACGGGTCGATCGCCTGCGGGGTCAGCACGGGCAGGATCTGCTCGCGAAAGTGACTGTCGAGCCAGAGGCGCTCGTCGGAGGTCAGTTCCTCGACCGCGAGCACGTCGAAATCGCGCTCGGCGAGACATTCGCGAAGGACGATCCACTCCTTCTGCTGGGCAACGACAAGCGCGTCCGCCTCATCGGCGATCGCGGTGAGCTGTTGCGTCGGGGTGAGGCCGTCGGTCGAGCGCTCTTCGACGCCGAGAAGTTGCTGGCCCTTGAGGCCGGCGACGCGGACCATGAAGAATTCGTCGACGTTGGAGCCCGAGATTGACAGGAATCGCAGCCGTTCGAGCAGCGGGTGCGCGCTGTTCTCGGCTTCCTCGAGCACGCGGCGGTTGAAGGCCAGCCACGACAGCTCGCGATTGAAAAAGCGCTCCGGACCGAAGTGGAGCTTCGCGGGCGGGGCGATGCTGATCTCTTCGCGCGGGCTCATGCCGCCTTGCCTTCCGCGATGAGTCCGGCTTCGGCCAGCGCTCGGCGGATGACCGGAAGGGTCAGGCGCGCGCGTTCGGCGAAGGCGAACCGGTCGACCGCTTCGACGACACGCTCGGCGGTCCAGTAGCTCCGCTCGACCCGGCTTGCGACATAGCGCAGTGCGTCGGGCGGCATGAACAGGCCGCGGTCAGCAAAACCCAGCTGGACCAGCGCCGCGAACAGCGCATCGTCGGGTTGGTCGATCCGCACCACCGGAGTGATCGCCAGCCGCGTCCGCAGGTCGGGCAGGCGGATGTCCCAGACCGGCGGCACCTCGTCGGACACGATGACCAGCGGCCGGCCACTATCCTGCGCAGCGTTCCATGCGTGGAACATTGTCTCTTCGTCATGGTCCTGCGCATTGTCGAACAGTCGGCCCTTGACCCGCTCGACGAAATTGCGCGCGAGGAGCGAGCGGCCCGATCGCCGTGGGCCGGTCAGGACGGTCGCCTTGACCGGCCACATCGACCATTTGCGAAAATGCTCGAACGCCTCGCGATTGGCGTCGCCAAGGATGAACCGCTCGGCGTCCCCGGCCTGAGGCCAATCGAGCGGGAGCGCGATCTGGTCCGGGCCACGGGTCATGCCACGAGTCATGGGCGCGGCGGCGGCGCGGCACCAGGCTGTGGCGCGAGCGGAGCCGAGGGAGCGGGCTGAGCGGGCGCCGCGCTCCGCGACAGGCGCAGCTGGCCGCTCTCGTAATCGACGTTCCAGCCGCGCGCCATCAGCGCGGCGCGGAGCGCGGAAATGTCGCCATGATAGGTCGCGACGACGCTGCTCGTCCCACCGAGCGCGACGCTGGTCTCGGTGACCGCGTCGACCCCGGGTACCGAGCGGATGCTGCCGATCGCGTAGGACAGCCACGCCGCGTCGGGCGCGGCAACGAGCAACTGATACGCCTGGGCGGGCGCCACGTCGGTCACCACTTGATCTGCGGCTGCGTCCTCCGGCGAGGGCGCCGCAGGCGGCAGGTTGAGCGATGAGTCGCGATTGAGTCGGCCCGAATTGAGAGCCGCGGTGAACAGCTGGTCCATCTGCTGCGCCCCCTTGTTCATCAACGGCTGGAGGTCGCCGCCGTTGCGGTCGTGAATATCGAAGCTTCCGACAACCTCGCCGTCCGGCCCGTGGCGGGCGACGAAATGCGCGCTTGCCGGGCCCCCGGGGAACAGGCGATGAACTTCGACCTGCGCGACGAGGATGTCCGCCGCGCCATAATAGTCGAGGATGTTGCGCCACCATGCGCGCCCCGGCCGATCGACCTGCGCGGCGTTGACCAGCAGCGGGTCGACCCCCAGCCCTGACGGGCGAACATAGTCGATCGCGCTGGTCGAGGTGCGGAACGACGCCCACGCGCGTTGCCAGGCGTTGCGCGTCTCGAGCGCGGTCGGGGTGCCTGCGCTGATCATGACCGGCATCAGCAGCATCGGCTCCGACCGGCGGTTGTCGCCGGCCATGCCGACCAGTGACGCCGCGCGCGAGCGATCGAACAGCACACCCAGGTCGGCGATATAGCGGCCGGGCCCGATCTGCTCCTTCTCGACACTGATCGAGCTGACGAGATCGTCGAGCGTGGCATCGTCGACCGCCGGCGCCTGGTTTGGCGGCGCATTATTGGCCTTGGCCCACAGCATCCTGAAGCCGATCCGCTGCGCCTCGCGCCACCCGGCATAGCGCGCCGCTTCGGCCGTCTCGCCGCCGATATCGACGTGAATGCCGCCGACCTCGAGCACACCCGAGCTGTCGAGCGGGAGAATCCCGCGGTCGCCGCTCTCCAGCTGCGCGACGAGCGCACTGCCGAAGCCAGCGATCGCGAGCATGGCGACGAATAGGGGGAGCGGGCGGCGAAACTTCATTGCAGCCCGGCTTTTGGCGATAACGGCGTGGAAATCCAAGCACGATATGGCTAGGCGCGGTGTCCATGACGCAAAAGCCCCTGACCTACGCCGACGCGGGCGTGTCGATCGCCGCCGGCAATGCCCTCGTCAAGGCGATCGGGCCGCTCGCGAAGTCGACCCGGCGACCCGGCGCCGATGCCGAACTCGGCGGGTTCGGCGGGTTCTTCGACCTCAAGGCGGCAGGGTATAAGGACCCCTTGCTGGTCGCCGCCAACGACGGGGTCGGGACCAAGCTCAAGTTGGCGATCGAGGCCGGACGGCATGACGGGGTCGGCATCGACCTCGTCGCGATGTGCGCCAACGATCTCGTCGTGCAGGGCGCCGAGCCGCTGTTCTTCCTCGACTATTTCGCCACCGGCAAATTGGACAACGTCGTTGCGGTGGCGGTCGTCGCGTCGATCGCGGAAGGCTGCCGGCAGGCGGGCTGCGCGTTGATCGGCGGCGAGACGGCGGAAATGCCGGGCATGTATGCGCCGGGCGACTATGACCTCGCCGGCTTCTGCGTCGGGGCGGTCGAGCGCGGCGAGGCACTGACCGGCGCCGACATCGCACCGGGTGACGTCATCCTCGGGTTGGCGAGCTCGGGAGTCCATTCCAACGGCTTCAGCCTGGTGCGGCGGATCGTTGAACAGGAGGGGTGGAAGCTTGACCGACCGGCGCGGTTCGATCCCGACCGCTTGCTCGGTGACGCACTGCTCGAGCCGACTCGGATTTATGTAAAATCGCTCCTTCCAGAGGTCCGCGCCGGGCGGATTCGGGGCCTCGCCCACATTACCGGTGGCGGGCTGCTCGAGAATGTCCCGCGAGTGCTCCCCGACGGAGTTCATGCGAAGATTGACGCTGACGCCTGGGCCCTGCCCCGACTGTTCGCGCAGCTGCAGGCCGGCGGGCGGGTCGAACCAGCCGAGATGGCACGCACCTTCAACTGCGGCATCGGCATGGTCGCGATCGTCCGCGAGGCTGACGTCGAGGCGGTCACCGACGGGCTCGTCTACGCCGGCGAACACGTGTTCCGCATCGGCCGGATCGAAGACGGCCCGCGCGGCTGCACCGTCGGCGGATCGGCCGAAACGTGGAGCGCGCGCGACACCTGGTCCGCGACCCATGTCCATGGCTGACCGGGCGCGCGTCGCGGTCCTGATCTCGGGTCGGGGGTCGAACATGGCGGCGCTGATCTATGCCGCTCGCGCAGCGGATTGCCCCTATAAAATCGTGCTGGTCAGCGGCGACCAGCCCGACGCGCCGGGGCTCCTTCTGGCCGAAGCCGAGGGGATCGAGGTCGTCCGCCTGCCCTCCCCGACTAAGGCCACGAAAGCGCAATTTTTCAGCGATCTCGACCGTGTTCTTCGCAAAGCATCGGCGGATTACGTCGTCCTCGCCGGGTTCATGCGGATCGTGCCCGACGCGTTCGTCGCAGCGTGGGCCGGGCGGATGCTCAACATCCATCCCTCGCTGCTCCCCAACTATCGCGGGCTGCACACCCACGCGGCGGCGCTCGACGCGGGCGATGCCCACGCCGGCTGCACGGTCCACCTCGTCACCGCCGAGCTCGATGGCGGTCCGATCCTTGCCCAGACGAAGGTCGCCATCCTGCCCGGGGACACGGTGGCGTCGCTCGAGGACCGCGTGCGCATCGCCGAGCACCAACTCCTCCCCCACACCCTCGCCGCTTATGTCAGCCGCGAGCGCGATCCGGCCGGGATTCAAGGCGCTTTGGGCCTTCGTTAGTTCGGGCTTTCTTCCGGTTCCGCGGCCTTGCGAGCAAAAAAGATTTCGACCTTCACCCCCTTGTTTGGCGCGGATGACACGTGCAGCTCGGCCTTGGCATTCTGCTTCAAGGATTGTGCGATTACGGCTCCAAGCTTGCCGGACTGAGGCCAGCTAGCGCCTTCCGGGAGGCCAACACCATCATCGGCAACGACGACGCGGCAGCCGGTCTCGTCGACCAGGCTGGAAAGCGTTATGGTTCCACCATCGCGTCCTGAAAACGCATGCTTGAGCGCATTCGTCATGAGCTCGTTGACAACCAGACCGGTCGGCATGGCGACGTTGATCGAAACCGGCCAGGTATCTACCTTCAGATCCAGTCGGATTCCTTCAACCGCATGCGCCTCCATCACCGAAGACGCTACTTTGCTGAGATACACACCCAGATCGATGGCATCGCCCGCGCCCTCGCCCGACAGCAGATCATAGAGGAGCGCGAGAGAATTGACGCGGCCGGCCAAGCGATCAAAACGCGCGCCAGTTTCCAGGTCCTTGAGGTTCCGTGCTTCCATTCGAATGAGCGCCGTGATCATCTGAAGGTTGTTTTTGACGCGGTGTTGAAGCTCGCGAAGCAAGATGTCTTGCTGGATGTGGTCATTCTGACCCTTGGCGTCTCGACTTCGCTCCTTGGTCGATGCGAGAGCTACTAAGCGAAAAAGTGGAATTCCAACGTCATCTTCAATGGTATTGGACCAGGCCTCGACGACCAGCTGTTCGCCGTCGTGATCGATCGTGAAGGTGCCGATATATTCTTCGTCGGATGTTACGGCCTCGCCCAGTGGCGTGTCGTCGCCGGACGCCGCAGCAACGCCCGGAAGGACCTTCCAGTCGTTCCCTTGGACACTTCCAGCGGGCCGTCCCGTCAGACGCTCGAACTCTAAATTGCAGTACGTGATCGCTTCCGATGGTCGCAGTTCGGCCACGGCAATGGCAACCGGCACATGGTCCAGGAATTGCTTGAAACGATCACTGCCCAAAGCATCGGCCAGATTGGGAGTCGCTAATAGCTGCGCCATTTCCCCCGATTTGTTATTTTCTTCCATTTTGATCCCAGACTCCGACGCAACCTGTCAGACCGGACGCGCGATGATTGAAGATACTCAGGAATTCGAAAAGTCCAGCAATGATCGTCGCTTCCGCCTCAAAACAAGCGGTCCGGCGGTCGGCCAATGAAGACTTTCAACAAGCGGCCGTTTCCCGCTGAATGTTTAAGACCTGCCGGAGCGACGAGGACCGCCCGGCTTCACGCCCGTCTTCCCGCAATCCCGAACTTCTTTCCTATTTGGTTCGTTCGTGACAAAGATGGCGGATGGTCGATGCTGCTTTCTCAAGGACGTCCGGTCGCCTGTCCCGGTGGCCGGGAGACGCCCGCGCGGCACCCACGAACGTCACAGCGAAGGTCTCACCGCGAAAAAATC
>JBKJMA010000019.1:0-30116 GCA_046596505.1 Sphingomicrobium sp. | reverse complement strand
GAATGCCGCCGCGACGCGGCGGCATTCTGGCGTAGCGCCTGGATTGCGACCGAGCCCAGAATGATCCCGCCGACACCGGCGAGCATTCCGAGCCAGCTCAAGTAATCGGTCAGGCGGTCGGCGGGATCATTCTGGGCTCGGTCGCAATCCAGGCGCTACGCCAGAATGCCGCCGCGCGGAGCGAGGCTGACAGCGAATATGAGCGCTCGCTCGCGCTCGAGCAGGCGGTCGCCGAGCGCACCCGCGAACTCAGCATCGCCAATGAATCGCTCAAGGCCGAAGCAATCGAGCGACAGGCCGCCGAAGCGCAACTCCGCCAGGTCCAGAAGATGGAAGCGGTCGGCCAGCTCACCGGCGGCATCGCGCACGACTTCAACAACATGCTCGCGGTCGTCGTCGGCGGCATCGACCTCGCCCGCCGCCGCCTCAACGGTCCGCGTCGCGAAGTGATGGTCCACCTCACTAACGCGATGGAGGGTGCCACCCGCGCCGCCGCGCTGACCCGCCGCCTGCTGTCGTTCGCGCGCTCCGAACCGCTCCTTCCCGAGCGGGTCGAGAGCTCGACCCTTGTCGCCGGCATGTCGGACTTGCTTGACCGGACGCTCGGCGAGCGGATCACCATTCGCAACCGCCTTGCCGCCGACGCCTGGCCGACCTTCGTCGACCCGCACCAGCTCGAAAACGCGATCGTCAACCTCGCGGTCAACGCGCGCGACGCGATGGACGGCTTCGGGACGCTGGTCATCGAAACCGCCAACGTCACGCTCGGCGCCAATGCGGTCGGCGACATCCAGCCCGGCGATTACATCCGCTTCGCCGTCAGCGACACTGGCTGTGGGATGACCCAGGAGACACTCGACCGCGCCTTCGAACCCTTCTTCACGACCAAGCCGGTTGGCAAGGGCACCGGGCTTGGCCTCAGCCAGATCTTCGGTTTCGCCCACCAGTCAGGCGGCGAGGTCGGCATCGAAAGCGTGCTTGGTGAGGGCACCACCGTCTCGATCTTCCTCCCCCGCACCGATGCCCCGGCTTCGACTGTCCGCCTCCACCCGTCGATGCAGCAGCGCGGCGAGGTCGAGGCGACCGTTCCCGGCGCGCGCATTCTGCTGGTCGAGGACGACCCCCGCGTCCGCGCCGCGACGATGGGCGCGCTTGAGGACCTCGATTACGAACCGATCGCCTGCTCGAGCGGCGAGGAAGCAATCACGTTGTTCGACAGCCACACGTTCGATCTCGTCATTTCCGACGTCATCATGCCCGAGATGACCGGCCCCGAACTGATCCGCATCCTCAAGGCCCGCCGCGATGACGTCGCGATCCTGTTCGTCACCGGCTATGTCGGCGAGGGCGAGACCGACGACCTCGCCGGCTATGAGTTGCTGAGGAAGCCGTTCACCGTCGGCGCGCTGGCAAGCGCAGTCGCCTCGGCCCTGATGCGCACGGTCAGCGAATCGCGCCCGAGCGGAGGAGGCGCGGCAGCAGGCTGACCGCGGCGAGCAATGGATATTTGCGCTGCCACGGCTTGACCGCGATGTCGGTCCCGGCGTGGCGGTTGATCTTCCAAACGATGTAATCGACTCCGCCGGCGAAGGTCGCGCTGGCCTTGGCAAGCCGCACCAACGACAGCGCCTTCCCCTCGATCCGCCGCCGGGTCCAGCCGCTCGGCCCGGGTGTCGCAGCCGCGAGCGCCAGAGCGGTGAACCGCCGATAGCGCTCGGGATCGGCGTCGACCACCGACCCGCTGCGCCCCTTGCGCTCGGCGCGAAGCTCGGCGGAGTAAGTGAGCGCAAATGCCTGCCGCCACAGGTCGAGATCGTCGCGCAGCGAACCCGCGTTGGGGATCGCCGCACCGAGCAGGGTCGGTGCCGCCCGTGCCACCGCGGCGATCGCCCGCTCCCGCGCCGCGTCGTCCTTGGCCCACACCAGCCGCGATGGCTGCGCGAACCGCGCCCACACCGACACGTTGCGCGTCTCCGGCCCGTTTAACCGGTAAAAATCCGCCTCGCTCAGCACGGCATACTTGGCCACCAGCCCGCCATGCTCGAACGGGAAAACGTTGGGCGGGATCAGGCGGTTGGCGGCGCGCAGCCACCGCTGCGGATAGGCGGCGCGATAGTCCGACACGATCAGGTAGAAATCGAGCATCAGCCCTTCAAGCTTCGCCTGGCGCAGGCATGATCCGTAAAACAGCACCGCCCGGCTAGCGTCGCCATGCTCAGTGGCGATCGCTCCCGCCATTGCACTGACTCGCGGATCTACCGGCACCGCCAGTTCGGCGCGGACCAGCTCTTCGAGCATCATGCGCTCAGGCTGCGAGGCGCACGAACGACAGCGGCGTGGCGGTGGTCAGGCGGATCGGCTGACCGATCTCGGCGCGGAATGTCTCACCATCGAGGATCACGTCCGACGCCTCGCCCTCGATCGAGATCTCATCGGCACCCTCGAGGTGGACCCCCGCCATCTTGGTCCGTCCGAGCTTGCCGAACAGGCTGGCGGCGAAGGCGCGCAACAACAGGAACGGGCGCTGCTCGACCGCGAGCAATTTCAGCCGCCCGTTCGTCGGCCCGCCATAGTCCGAGGTGAGCAGCAATTTCTCGAGCGTCGTCACGAGCAGCAGCGCGAACCGCCCGGTCAGCTCACCGTCGCGCCGTACCGACACGCTCAAATGGCTCGGCGCGGGCGGCAGGAAACTCATCTTGAGCCCCGACAGGTGGCGCACCATCAGCGCGATCGCGGCGAGCACGTGGCTGACCCCGTTGGGCAGGCCGAGCGGGTAGATCTTGTGGCGGCAATAAAGCATCGTGTCCGCCAGCCCCGCGCCGCCGAGGAACATGCCGATCACCGGCTTACCTCCCGCCGCGCCCCAGCGCAGCGCGATCAGTTCGCGCGCCACCAGGTGCTGCGACAGATCACCCTGCGCGAGCCGCACGAGGTGCTCGAGCGATTCGATCACGTCGCCATGCGCCCCCAGATCAAGCGCAATGAGGTTGGTCTTGCCGTTGGGCAGCACCGCCACCGGCGGCGGCGTCGTGCCGAAATGACCGCCGTTGTAGAGCTCGGTCAGCGCCGCCTGGACGGTGCCGTCGCCGCCGTTGATGACGAGCATCGCCGGCTTGACCCGGGCAATCGTCTTGAGCGCCTCGCCGATCTGCTCGACGCGCTCGACCTCGTAATGGAAGATATCGGGATGCTCAGCACAATAAGCGCGGATGCGCGGCAGCTGCGCGACATTGCCGGTCGACTTGGGGTTCGACAGCAAGGCAATGCGCGCGCGCACCATCAGCCCCTCGCCGGCCCGATCGAGAGGCCGCGGACATATTGCAACGTGATCGCGGTGCGCGTCGGTCCGTCACCGACCCGGAAACCGGTCTTGTTGAAGCCTGGCTTCAGGTTGAAGATGCTGAGCTTCGGATTGCGCGAATATCCGCCCCCGTCGGCGCGGTCCTTTTCGTCGTTACCGTTGAGGTCGTGATGCAGCGCGATCGCGTAAAGCCCCGGCGCCGGCACCGCGATGCAGATCTCGATCGGGGCGGTCGAATGGACCGGCACGATGACGTTGCGCAGCTTGCCGCGCTTGACGAGGTAGCGCTTGGGATCGCCGCCGTAGAGCGTCACCTTGATCGTGCCCGCTGGCTGCTTGAAGCCGCTGACGACAACCTCGACCGACGGCTTGCCGGCCACGCAGGCGGCCGCATCGGACCCGACCACGCTGGCGGGGGCGGCGCTGCCCGGCGCCACGACGGTGGCCAGGGCGAAAAGGGGAGCAACAAATTTCCGCATGATTTTCCGAACCGCTTCGCTATGAACACAAGGAGGCAGCGCCCACAGCGGAGGCTGACTGCCCCGTTACGCTCTATCGGCCAAGTTTGCGGCCAAATCATGGTGTTGGGACGACAATATCTTGCCGGCAATGATCGACCGATACCTGGCGCGCTCGATCGCCGTCCCGCTGATCGGTACGCTGGTCCTCGCGTCGATGCTGTTCGTGCTCGACAAGATGTTGCGACTGTTCAGCTTCGTCATCGACGCGGGCGGACCCGTCAGCGTCGTGTGGCAGATGCTCGCGAACCTGCTGCCCGAATATTTCGCGCTTGGTATCCCGATCGGCCTGCTGCTCGGGATACTTCTCGCTTTCCGCAAGCTGGCGACCACTTCCGAGCTCGACGCAATGCGCGGCATCGGCATCGGCTTTGGGCGGCTGCTCCGTGTGCCTTATATCTATGCCATCGCGCTGACCCTGCTCAACTTGGGGATCGTTGGCTACATCGAACCGTGGGCGCGCTATCGTTACGAACGGCTCCGCTTCGACCTGCAGTCGGGGGCGCTCGGCGCGGCCATCAAGGTCGGCGAATTCAACCGGCTTGGCAAGCGCATGATCCTGCGCATCGAAGGCAGCGAGAAAGACGGCACCAAGCTCCGCGGCATCTTCCTCCAGGTCGACGAGAAGCCCGGATCGACCGTCGCCGCGACCGCCGAGGAGGGCCGCTTCCTTGCCACCGACGACCCCAACACGATCCTGTTTCGCCTGAAAAAAGGCCGCCTCGTCCAGCAGATGGACAAGTTCGCCGCGCCGCGCAGCCTTGCCTTCGACAGCTATGACCTGCCGATCAACCTCCCCGCGATCGACAAATTCCGCGGCCGTGGCAAGAATGAAGACGAGCTCACCCTGATCGAGGTATTCCGGCGCGGCTACAGCCACCGCCTCGCCGCCGACGACCGCAACCGGGCGCAGGCCAATACCAACTACCGGCTGGTCGAAGCGCTGATGATGCTGATGCTGCCCCTACTGGCGATCGCGCTGGCCGTGCCGCCCAAACGAAGCACCTCGTCGCTCGGCATCTTCGTCGCGATCGTGATGGTCGTGACTTACCACAAGATCAACCAGTACGGCGAACAGATGGGCGCGCAGGGGCGGATTGATCCGTTGATCGCGCTGTGGGGACCGTTCCTCGCGCTGATGGCGCTAATCGTGTGGATGTATCACGTCGTCGCCCATCGCCCGGGCGGCCAGCCGATCGGCGCGCTCGAGCGCTTCTTCGCCAAGGCCGGCAAGCTGCTGAAGCGCTTCGCCAAGCACCGCCCGCCGACCCCCGCGCCATGATCAACTTCGACTTCATGCCGTCGGGCCCGATCGCGCGCTACACCGTCCGGCTGTTCGTGACGCGGACGCTCGCGGTGCTGGTCAGCCTGGTGATGATCCTGATGACGCTCGACCTGCTCGGCGAGAGCGGCAAGATCCTCGCCGCGCCGGGCAATGGGCAGGCGCAACTGCTTCACTATGTCGTGCTGCGCGTCCCGATGCTCGTCGCCCGGTTCCTGCCCTTTTCAGCGCTGCTCGGCACGCTGATAGCCTTCGCCGGGCTCAACCAGCATAGCGAGGTCATCGCGATGAAGGCCGCGGGCATTTCCGCGCACCAGATCCTGGCGCCGCTAATCCTCGCCAGCATCGTAATGGCAGGCGTCAATTTTGTCTTCAACGAGACCATCGTGGTCAACTCGACGCGCGCGGTAAATGCTTGGAGCGACGCCGATTACCGCGCCGTGCCACCCGACTCCGGTCTCATCAGCAACGTCTGGATCCTCGACGGCGACGACCTCGTCCGCGCACGCCATGTCGGTGGCGCGGGTTCACGGCTGCACCTCGAGCGGGTGACGATTTACGAGCGCGACAAGGGCGTTCTCCAGCGCGTCATCGACGTCGCCCGCGCCGACCAGCTCCCTGGCGGCGGGGAGCAGGGCTGGACGCTCAGCAACCTCACCACTTATGATTCGGCGATGGGGGTGGTCAGCCGCAGCGACCGCGCGATCGGCCTTCGCGGGATCAGTCCGCTGCGCTTCACTCTCGCCAAGGTAGAACCGACCGAACAGGATTTCTGGCAGTTGCGCCGCTCGATCGCCGAGCTCGAGGCGGCCGGCCGCCAGACCGACGAGGCCCGCTCCGGGCTGTGGCACAAGCTCGCCGCGCCAGTTTCGACCATCCTCATGCCGCTGCTCGCCGCGATCGCCGCCTTCGGCCTCGCCCGCTCGGGCCAGGTCCTGCTCCGCGCCACCGTCGGCATGGCGCTCGGCTTCACTTACTTCGTGGTCGACAATTTCAGTCTGTCGATGGGCAATGTCGGTATTTACCCGCCATTCCTTGCCGCGTGGGCGCCGGTGCTGCTGTTCTTCTTGATCGGCGAAGCGGTCCTGATCCGTAGCGAAGAGTAGCTCAGATTAGTTGGCCCAAATCGGCGCCGAGCCTAACGCGGCTTCTGACCTCTCCACGTACTGGCCGCGAGCCGCGCGACCAGCGGCACCAGCCCGCGATGGCTCGACGCGTGATAAACGCTGTCATCACTGAGCTCGGCGCACAATCGGCGGTGCGCCTCGCCCAGCGCGTGGTAGGGCACGCTCGGGAGAAGGTGGTGCAACCCGTGATAGCGCAGCCCGACCGGAGCCCACAGCGCCGGCAGCGCCCCCGGCGGCGGGACATTGACGCTGTCGAGATATTGCGCGGTGACGGTCATCGCCTCGCCCTCATTCTCCCACAAGTGCGCGACCAGCGTCCGCACCTGGTTGAGCAGCATCACCCCCGCCGCGACGGCGAGGAAGATCGCGAATGCGCGCAGCGGCACGACCCCGGTAAAAACCAGCGCGAGCAGCGTGATCGCCCACAGGCTCGCCACCCCCTCCTGCCAGCGCCAGTATCGCGCGAGGTCGCGCTCGGCCGGGCGGCGGCGGAAGGAGGGGTTGATCTGCAGTCCCGAATAACGTTCGGTCACGATCGTCCGCAGGCGCTTCGACAGCAATGACAGCGGCGTCAGCACGGCGAAGCGGAACATCAGCGCGACCGGCGCCAGCACCGACGCGACGACGAACAGCGGCAGCGTCCACGGCTTCATCAGCGCGAGCGGGAGATATTCGGGATCCTCGATCGTGCCGTAACGCGTCTTGGCGTGGTGAAGCGTGTGAACCCCCTCGTAGAGAAAGCTTGGTACCAACAGCGGCACTCCGACCAAAGCATTCCACGCAAAGCGGAACCCGGGCAGCGCGTTGGGGCGAATATGTGTCAACTCGTGGATGAAGCTCCCGGCGCGATAGAGCGCGAGTATCGCGATCGCGCCAACCAACAGCGCCAACCCGGTCGGATGAAGCAGCATCGCTCCCGCGAGCGCGGCATAGCCGACCAGCGCGGAGGCGAGCATATCGGCCCAGTAGATCCGTGGGTTGGCCTTGGCGAGGTCGCGCGCGGCCTCGGCAGCGGCGCGCAGCAGCGCCTTGTCGTCAACGGCCCGACTCGACGCAGCGGGTCCCGTCACCGGACCGGCTTGCGCCTCGTGGCGCTCAAGGATTGCTGTCTTGGTCATAAACTGCTGTCCGTGCTCGCAATTGCAGCAAATAATGGCGCGAAGATGGCGTGACAAGTGCAGGTCCGTAACGACAGCCACTTCAAAGCCGGTCGAGAAAGTGCAGCACAAGGCCGACGAGCCCGCCGACCAGCGTCCCGTTGATCCGGATATATTGCAGGTCGCGCCCGACTGCGCTCTCGAGCCGGTCAGTCACCGTCCGCGCATCCCACCCGCGCACCGTCTCGCTGACCAACTTGACGATCGAACTGCCATAACTCGCCGCCATCCCGGCCACCGCCCGCCTGGCGAACTGGTTGATCGCACGGCGCATCTTGGGGTCATGCTCGAGGCTCTGGCCCATCGACTTCAGCACCTCGCCGAGCTTGCCCGCCATCGCCGTGTCCGGGTTGCGCGCCGCCGCAATGATCGCCGCTCGGCCCTTCTGCCACAGCGTGTCGAGCCACAACCCGACCGACTTGTTGGCGACCAATTCGTCCTTCATCGCCTCGACCCGCTCGCGGGTTTCGGGGCGCGTCTGCAGATCGTTGGCCAGCTGCGCCAGCGCCCCCTCGATCTTGACCCGCACCGGGTGCGCCGGATCGGTCCCCATTTCGACCGTCAGCTTCTTCAGCCCGTCGACCACCGCGTCGGCGATGCGGCTGTCGATCCCGGCGAGCTTGAGCACCCAGTTGGCCCGCTTGTGGACCATCTCGCGGATCAATTCCTCGTTGGCGTCTAGTGCCCGCGCCATCCAGCGGATCGTGCCCTCGAGCATGGGCACATGGCGATCTTCGTTGATCGCACTCGCCAGCGCATGGCCGAGCAACGGCGCTACCTCCATCGCCTTCAGCCGCGCCGAGATCGCTCCCTTGACCAGCCCGCCCAGCCGCTTGTCGTCGAGGCTCTCGGCGAGGTCGGCAATCAACCGCGACGCGCCCTTGCGAATCCGCGTCTCCTGCCCCGCCGGCGCCTGCAGGAACCGCCCCGCCGCGCCGGCCAGGTCGATATTGCGCATCCGCCGCGCCACCACCGGCGCGATCAGGAAATTCTCCTTGAGGAAGTGGGCCAGAGCCTCGCCGATGCGATCCTTGTTGCGCGGGATGATCGCGGTGTGAGGGATCGGCAGGCCGAGCGGGTGGCGGAACAGCGCGGTCACCGCGAACCAGTCGGCCATCCCGCCGACCATCCCGGCCTCGGCAAACGCCTTGACCCAGCTCGCCGCGGGATAAGTCGGCTCGACCGCGCGCGCGACTAGGAACACGATCGCCATCACCACCAGCAAACCGGTGGCGGCAGCCTTCATCCCTGCCGCGCCGGGCTGCGCGGGGTTGAAGCGGGAAAGCGGACGTCGGGTCATCGCTCCCTTTTAGGAGAGGCTTCGCCCGCTTGTCACTCCGCCGGAAGCGGCGTGCTACGCGGCCCGTCGGCCGTCGGCCCCCCCATCGTATGCGGCTCACCATTGTCGATCAGCCGTCCGAACTTGCGCGCCACCCACGCCTCCATATCGATTGCGATCGAGAAGAAGGCCGGCACCAGCAACAGCGTCAGCATCGTCGAGAAGATCAGCCCGCCCATCACGGTGATACCCATCGGCGCGCGCCAGCTGCCATCACCGCTCAGCGACAGCGACACCGGCACCATCCCCGCGACCATCGCCACCGACGTCATCACGATCGGCTGGGCGCGCTTGTGACCGGCCTCCGCGATTGCCTCGTCCTTGGGCATGCCATGCCCGATCATCTCGACCGCAAAGTCGATCAGCAGGATCGAATTCTTCGCGACGATCCCGAACAGCATGAGGATGCCGATGAACACCGGCAGCGACAGCGGCTGCCCCGCGATATGAAGCGCGATCCCCGCTCCGAGCGGCGCCAGCAACAGCGCGCCCATATTGACGAACGGCGCCAGAAAACGGCGGTAGAGCAGCACCAGCACCGCGAACACGAGCAGCACGCCGGATGCCAGCGCGATGATGAAGTAGTAAACGAGCTCTGCCTGCCACTTTTGCGAGCCCAGATTGAGCCGGGTAATGCCGTGCGGCAGGTTCTTGACCGTCGGCAGCTTGTCGATCTGCTTCCATGCGTCGCCCGACACAGCTCCTGCGACAAGGTCGGCGCCAATCGCGATGCGTCGTACCTGGTCAGTCCGCTGGACGTTCGCGGGCCCCGCCCCGAAGCCGATCGCGGCGACCGACTTCAGCGGAACTGAGCCGCCGCTGGTGGTCGGCACGGGCAAATTCTCCAGCGTCGTGAGATCGCGCCGGTCGTTGGGGGACAGTGAGACGGTGATCGGCACCTGGCGGTCCGACAGCGAGAATTTGGCGCTGTTCTGCGCAATGTCCCCGATCGTCGCGATGCGGATCGTCTGCGACAGCGCGCTGGTCGTGACCCCGAGGTCGGCGGCGAGGTCGAAGTGCGGCTTGATCGTGATTTCGGGCCGCACCAGGTCACCCGTCACGCGCGGCGCGCGGATTAACGGAACATGCTGCATTTCCTCCTGGATCTTGTTCGCGGCCTGCTCGAGCAGCGCCGGATCCTCGCTGCCGAGGAACAGCATAATGTCGCGCGACGCTCCACCGGGACCGCCGCCGTCCATCGACAACACCGTCACCTGCGCATCGGGAATGGCCGCCAGCTTCGGCGCCAGGCGCCGCTCGATTTCGTAACTCGGCACCTTGCGATCATGCTTCAGCACGATGTTGAGATAGGCAGATCCGACATAAATGCGCTCGAACACGCGATCGACGTCGGGATCGCGCTGGACAATCGCCGCGGTGCGGTCTGCCACGTCTTCAGTCTCGGCGAGCGTCGCGCCCGGCGCCAACCTGATCTGGACGTTCGAGAAATTGACATTGGTCTTGGGCTGGAACGTCATCGGCAAGGTGAACAGCAACGCCAGCGTCACCACTAGCGCGACTTGGCCAGCGCCGATCATCCACACCCGATGGTCGAAGAACCACGCCATCGCCCGCCCGCGCAGGCCGGGATGCCCGGCGCGAAAATGGTCGGCCCGGCGCGTGTCCAGTGTCCATCGCAGCAGGCCGAGGTAACGCTCCATCGCCTTGCCCGACGCATGCTCCTGCTGGCCGTGCGACTTGAGGAAATAGGCCGCAATCAACGGCGTTATCATCCGCGCGACGAACAGGCTCAATGTCACCGAGATTACGACGGTGTAGCCGAAGCTCTTGAAGAACTGCCCCGAAATGCCCGGCATCAGCGCCACCGGCAGGAACACCGCAACGATCGCCATTGTTGTCGCAAGCACCGCGAGGCCGATTTCGTCGGCCGCGTCCATCGACGCCTCGTAGGCGCTCTTGCCCATCCGCATGTGCCGGACGATATTCTCGATCTCGACGATCGCGTCGTCGACCAGTACACCCGCGACGAGGCTCATCGCGAGCAGCGACAGGCCGTTGAGGTTGATGCCGAGCAGGCTCATCACCCAGAAACTCGGAATCGCCGACAGCGGGATCGCCAGGGCCGAAATCGCCGTCGCGCGGCCGTCGCGCAGGAACAGGTACACGACCAGCACCGCGAGTGCCGCGCCCTCGAGAAGCGCCTCGATCGACGATCGATACTGCGACCTGGTGTAGTCGACGGAATTCGAGATTTCGCTGAAATGAATCCGCGGATCCGCTTTCTCGATCTTGTGCATTTCCTTCCAGGCGTCGTCATAGACGCTAAGATCGGAGCTTCCCTTCGACCGCTGGACGTTGAAGCTGATCACCTGCCGGCCCTTGAGCTTGGCGAGCGTCCGCTGCTCCGAATAACTGTCTTCGACCCGCGCGATGTCGGACAGCCGAACCGTCCTTCCGCCACTGACCGCAATCTGGGTCTGCGACAGCGCGAAGGCGGTCTTGGCATTGCCAATGACTCGGACCGATTGCTCGGAACCGGCGATTTCGGCGCGGCCGCCGGTGGCGTTGAGGTTGACCTGGCGCAGCTGGGTATTGACCGCGGCTGCGGTAATTCCCTGCGCCTGAAGCGCCCCCGGATCGAGCACCACCCTGATCTGCCGGTCGACCCCGCCCTCGCGTGAGACCGCCGCGACACCGCTAATGCCGCGCAGTTGGCGGGCGACGTCATTGTCGATCGCCCACGATAATTGCTCGAGCGTCATGTCGCTGGTTTCGGCGGCGACATAGACGATCGGGTCGCCCGCGATGTCGATTCGCTGGACCTGCGGCTCTAGGATGCCCTCGGGCAAATCGCCGCGCACCTGTGACACCGCGTCGCGCAGGTCATTGATTGCGCGATCGGTCGGCGTCCCGATCTTGAACTGGACGAAGGTCTGGCTGTTGCCCTCACGGATCGAGCTGTCGATCTCCTCGACACCCGTGACGCCGCGCGCCGCCGCCTCGATCTTCTGAGTGATCTGGTTTTCCATCTCGGCCGGAGCCGCGCCGGGCTGCGAGATGATGATCGCGGCACCCGGGAAATCAATGTCCGGGTTGTTGGTCACGGTCATGCCCATGAAGGCGATGATGCCCGCCAGCATCAGGCCGATGAACAACACGATCGGCGGCACCGGATTCTTGATGCACCATGACGAGATATTGCGGAAACTCATGACATTCGCTTCCCGGTGAGGGCTCGGCCTAAAGGCGCGTCGCGGCGACGCGGACGGGCAGTACCTTCTGCCCCGGATTGAGGAACGGGCCGGCCGACTGGACGATTGCTTCCTGCCCGCTCAACCCGGCCATGATCGTCACTCCGGCTTCGTTGATCGACCCGATCGTCACCGCTCGCCGTTCGATTTGCTTGCGGGCATTGACGATGAACACGTAATTGCCCTTTTCGTCGCTCAGCACCGCGCTTTGCGGAAGCATTGGCGCGATCGTCGATCCGGCGGTGATCTTCGCCTCGGCGAAGCCACCCGGGCGGATCGCCGCCGAATAGGGAATCGCGATGCGCACCTCGCCCTGGCGCGACTGCGGGTCGATCACCGGGGCAACCTGCCACACCGATCCGGCGACATTGCGGTCGAGCCCGAGCGGGGTGACCGTCGCCGGCATCCCGACACGGACGATCGCGAGATCCTGCTGCGACATCACCGCGCGCATCTCCATCTCCCCGCCGAGCGCCAGCCGGAACAGCGCGCCCGAAGCTGGGCTGACGATCTGCCCGACCTCGATGCTGCGCGACAGGATCAGACCAGAGGTCGGTGCGCGAATATCGAGCTGGCCGATCTGCGCGCTTGCCGCTCCGAGTTGGGCCTGCGCAACCCGCACCTGCGCAGCCGCCGCATCCCGCGCGGCGCGCTTGGCGTCGAGATCAGCCTTCGACACGAAGCCTCCAGCGATGAGCGCTTGCGCCCGCGCAAGGTTGGACTGGGCAAGCGCCGCATTGGCCTGCGCCGCCTGAACCTGAGCCGCCAGTTGCGCCGCCTGTTGCGCCTGGACCGAGCGGTCGACGCTCGCCAGCACCTGTCCTGCCTTGACCCAGCTGCCCGCATCGACGAGCACCCGCGTCACCCGGCCACCTTGGCCAGCGACGCCGACCGGCTGGTCGCGCCGCGCCGCCAGTGCGCCCGAAGCGGTGATCACCCGCCCGACCGAGCTCTGGCCGGGAACGATCACGCTCACCGTGGGAACCTGGCCGGTCGAGCCGCCGGGGCCCGTCGCGGTCGCCATACCCGGCGCATCGGCACTCTTGCTGCGATTCATCGTCAGCGCCAGCGCCAGCGCGACCGCGATCGCAACGATCACCACCGCGGCGATCAGCATCGTCCGCCGCCGACTGGAGCGGTCGATGACGATCAACCTGTCGGATGTATCAAAACTGGTTTCCCGGTTCATGTCCGCCATTCTCTCAAGGACCCGTGACAAGGTTCGCCACGTCGGCAACCATCACTCAGTGTATTATCCGAATAAGTCACTCGCGGCAACTGCCCGATAGCCTTAGCTCTTCAAAAGCATTTTTCGACCAACGGCGGCACCCGTGATACGAACCAACGTTGACGCAATGCAAGCGGGCCCGCGATGGGCTCCTCAAAGAGGAACAAACTATGCTTGGTGCACATGGAATCCTTGGCTGGATCATCATCGGCGGGCTGGCTGGCGCCATCGCCAAGGCGCTCATGCCGGGCCGCGACCCGGGCGGGTGCATCATCACCATCATCCTCGGCATCGCCGGCGCGGTCGTCGCGGGCTACCTCGGCCAAATGCTCAAATTCTATGGCCCGAACGACGCGGTCGGGTTCATCGGCGCGATCGTCGGCGCGTTCATTATCCTGTTCATTTACCGGCTGATCGCTCGCCGCCGCTGAGTGAGCACGCATGCGATACGCTGACGTAACGTTCAGCCGCTAGCCATCCCGCCGCGCCCAGCGTGGCGGGATATCGGCATTAAAGGAGACCAAGAAATGAGACTGATCGTCAGCGCATTGCTTGCCGGAGCGATGTTCGTCCCGGCCACGACCGCCGCCGCGCAGGTAACCACCACGCTCGCCACCCCCATCAGCGGCACGCGGCTCGACATCAGCGCAACGGGCGAGGCGACCCGCGTCCCCGACATCGCGATCATCTCGGCCGGCGTGACCACGCAAGCCGCGACCGCGACCGACGCGCTCGGCCAGAACGCGACCCGCATGGAGCGCGTCCGCGCCGCCTTGAAGCGCGCCGGCGTCGCCGACCGCGACATCCAGACTGCCTCGATCAGCCTCCAGCCGCAGTATAAATATGTCGAGAACCAGGCGCCGATCCTGACCGGCTACCAGGCGTCGAACCAGCTCAGCGTCAAGTTCCGCGATATCCGCGCCTCGGGCAGGATCCTCGACGCGCTGGTCGGCGAGGGCGCCAACCAGATCAATGGGCCCAACCTGACGATCGACCACCCCGAAGCCGCGCTGGACGAGGCCCGCGGCAAGGCGATCGCCACCGGCCGCGCCCGCGCCGATCTTTATGCCCGCGCCCTTGGCATGCGGGTTACTCGCGTGATCTCGGTGAGTGAAAGCGGCGGCTACTCCTCGCCGCCGCCGCAGCCGATGATGGCCCGCGCGCAAATGGCCGAGGCCAAGACGTCGATCGACCCGGGCGAGCAGCAACTCCAGATCAATGTCGCGATGGTGTTCGAGCTTCAGTAACGCGCATCAAAAAGGGGCCGCCCGGTCATCCCGTGCGGCCCCTTTCTGTCTTGGTAATACGCTGGACTAGCGGACCGAACCGCGGCGAACCAGGTTGACGATCGCGAGCAGGACCACGGCGCCGAGCAGCGACCACAGGAACGCCGTGACACTGAGCGGAGCACCGTTAAGGCCCTCACGATTAAAGATGAAATTGGCAATCACGGATCCGACAATGCCGACGATGACATTGAGGATGATTCCCTGCTGACCGTCGGTGCGCATGATCAGGCTTGCGAGCCAGCCGCAGATACCGCCAATTACCAGCCAGATGATGAGTCCCATGGTGAGTTCCCTCCTGTTCATGACCGCCGCTGGGGCGGCCTTCCGGCATCAAGACGCGTGATGCCCGCTTCTTGTTCCGCATGGAGAACGCTCTGTCTAGTGTCGGTTACGAAACGATCACCTGATGGTCCGCTTCGAGCTTCGATTCTGCCCGGATCGAAGATCAATAACGCTGCTGTCGCTCATACTGGTCACGATACTGCTTGATCCGCGTGACGCGCAGGCCCGGCATGCCGCTACGATCGACCGCGCGCTGCCAGCTGGTGAACTCTTCGAGGCTCAGCGTGTAGCGCTGGCACGCCTCGTCGACGGTCAGCAATCCGCCGGCAACAGCCGCGACGACTTCGGCCTTGCGGCGCACGACCCAGCGCGTGGTGCCGGCGGGCGGCAGCGAGTCGAGCGTCAGCGGTTCGCCGAGCGGCCCGATTACCTGCGCAGGTCGAAATTTCTGATTCTCGAGCATTGGCGTCCTTAAACCTGATTTACTCTGTGTCTGGGATCCTGATTAACCTGCGGGCTTCAACAAATATGTAATGCCGCTGGTAAATGGTTCCGTCATGCTTCCTTAGTTTCGCTTAACTCTGTTCTCCGCCCCTTGCGCCGCTTCGTTTCCTCCTCGTGACTCTCCGGCAAAGGCGCCGCCGAGCAACAGTCCGGCATCGCGCCATCCCTCGCTCGCCGACAGGTAGCAGGCGATCGCCGCCTGCCGCCGTTCCTCGGGAACCACGGCATCGCCGATCATCCGCAGCAGCTCTGAAAGCTCTAGCGCACCGTCGCCGGCCGCTTGAAACCCACCCTCGAACTGCGACAAATGCCTGTCCCCGCATCGTTACCGATTAGTCATGAGCTAGACCAACAGGGTGAACATCGGGTAAAGGCGCCGCCTCATGTCCCCTGACACGATTATCGACTTCGGCCTCGCCCGACCGGCCAGCGCGGCGCGCATCGTCGTTGCCATGTCGGGCGGAGTCGATTCATCGGTCGTCGCCGTGCTCGCCGCGCAGACCAGCGCCGAGGTGATCGGCGTGACGCTCCAGCTCTACGATCATGGTGAAGCGGTGAAACGCTCGGGCTCGTGCTGCGCGGGACAGGACATCTACGACGCGAAGACCGTCTGCGACCGGCTCGGCATCGCTCATTATGTGCTCGACTATGAGAGTCGCTTCCGCACCGGCGTGATTGATCGCTTCGCCGACGAATATGCCGCCGGGCGCACCCCGGTTCCCTGTTCGTTGTGCAACCAGGGGGTCAAATTCACCGACCTGATCGGTTTCGCCCGCGAGCTTGGCGCCGACTGCCTAGCCACCGGACATTATGTCCGCCGCGTGATAGGCGCCGATGGCCGCACCCAGCTATGGAAGGGGCGCGACCCTGCGCGTGACCAAAGTTATTTCCTTTATGGTACGACCGCCGAGCAACTGGATTTCCTGCGCTTCCCGCTCGGCGACCTGCCCAAGAGCGAGGTCCGCCGGCTGGCCGAGGAGGCCGCCCTGACCGTCGCCGCCAAGCCCGACAGCCAGGATATCTGTTTCGTCCCCGACGGCGACTATGCCAGCCTCGTCAAGCGCCTCCGCCCCGAGACTGCCGCGCCCGGAGATATCGTCGACCTTGCCGGCCGCACGCTCGGCCGCCACGAGGGCGTCGTCCACTTCACCATCGGCCAGCGCCGCGGGATCGAGATCGGCGGACAGCCCGTGCCGCTTTACGTCGTTCGCATCGAGCCCGAGTCGCGCCGTCTCGTCGTCGGTCCGCGGGCGGCGCTGGCCGTCTCGGCGGCGCGCGTCGAAGGCGTCAACTGGCTTGGTGAAGGCCAGCGCAAGGTTAAGGCCAAGGTGCGCTCGCTTGCCCGCCCGGTGGAGGCCAAATGGGACGGCGAATGGCTAAGCTTCCTGGTAAACGAATTTGGCGTGGCACCCGGCCAGTCGGCGGTCCTTTACGATGAGGAGAGGCTGATTGGCGGCGGGACGATTGGTGAAACCCGCGCAACCATCTCCGTTGCGGCTTAATCGCAAGTCTTTTTTAACCCTGCTGGCGGCAATTTCCGGTGGCCGAGTGGAGGGCCTAGAAATGTACCAGCTTGCCCGACTGCTGCGCGACCAAAAGGGTGCCAACGCAATCGAATATGCGCTGATCGCTGGCCTGATCGCCACCGCCGCGGTATTCGCCATGTCGAACCTCGGCTCCGGTGTGAACAACCTGTATGGCAACGTCTCGAGCAAACTCGGCTGATCCGGCGGCGAAAGCCTATTGCCTTGTCGACGTCTTCGGCACCGAGCCGTTCTCGGGCAATCCCCTCCCGGTCATCGCCGACGCCGATAACCTTGCGAGCGAGGAGATGCAGCGCATCACCCGCTGGTTCGGTTATTCCGAAACCGCTTTCTTGCTCACACCGACCGATCCCGCCGCCGACTATCGCGTTCGCATCTTCACCCTCGACCGCGAACTGCCCTTCGCCGGCCACCCGACGCTCGGTTCATGTCACGCCTGGCTGGCGAGCGGCGGCTTGCCCCGCGACAGCGCCACCGTCGTCCAGCAATGCGGCGCCGGCCTCGTCTCGCTGCGCCAGTCGGGTGACACTCTCGCCTTCGCCGCCCCGCCGCTGCTTCGCTCGGGCGCGGTCGCCGAGGAGGACATCACCGAGATCGTCGAGTTCCTGCGCATCGCCCGCAGCGACATCGTCGACGCGCAATGGGTCGACAACGGTCCGGGCTGGGTCGCGGTCCTGCTCGCCTCGGCCGATGCCGTGCTCGCCCTGGAACCGCCACCGACCTGGCCGCGCCGCATCGAGCTTGGTGTCGTCGGCCCTCATTCGCCGGGCGGACCGGCGGCGTACGAGGTTCGCTCCTTCTTCAGCGGCCAGCACGGAGCGATCATCGAGGACCCGATCACCGGCAGCCTCAACGCTTCGCTCGCCCAGTGGCTCACCCGAAGCGGTCGCTTCACCCCGCCCTACACTGCGCGGCAAGGCACCGCGATCGGACGCAACGGCCGGGTCAGCATCGATCAGGCCGCCGATGGCACCATTTGGGTCGGTGGCCGCACGCTCACCATCGCCTCGGGAAAAATGGCCTAGCGCGTCTCGGTGAGATGCGACGACAGCATCGTCTCGCGGTCTGTATGCCCCTCGGGGTCGAGGTGCATCAGTATCTCGGTGTTGGGAAAGCGCCGCTGGAGCTGCTCCTCGGCCGCATCGATCCGGTCATGGGCCTCGCGCACCGTCCACTCGCCCGGCACCCACACGTGGAACTGGACGAAGCGGTGCGTTCCGCTGCTCCGCGTGCGCAGATCGTGCAGACCCGCCAGTTCCGGAAACTCGGCGGCGGCGGCAAGGAATTCGGTGCGCTCGGCCTCGGGCCACTCCTGGTCCATCAGCTGCGACAGCGCATGCCTCGAGCTCGACCAGGCACCCCACGCCAGCCACGCCGCGAGCAGCAGTCCGAACAGTGCATCGGTCCCGCTGAAGTGCAGATACTGGTCGAGCACCAGCGCGATGATCACCGTTCCGTTGAGCAGTATATCCGACTGGTAATGGAGATGGTCGGTAGCAATCGCGACCGATCCCGTCCGCCGCACGACATGCTTCTGGTACATCGTCAGCGCAAGGGTAACGAGGATCGCGACCACCGACACGCCGATGCCGAGTTCGGCATGCGATGTCGCGGCGCGATGCAGCAGCCGGTCGACCGATTGCAAGGCGATCGCCACCGCCGACCCGGTAATGATCATGACCTGCGCCAGTGCGACCAGCGCCTCTGCCTTGCCATGCCCGAAGCGATGGTCGTGATCGGCCGGCTGCGCCGCGATCCGCACCCCGAACAGCGTCACCATGCTGGCGAGCAGGTCGAGCCCGGTGTCGGCAAGGCTGCCGAGCATCGCCATCGACCCAGTCTCGGCCGCCGCCCAGCCCTTCAGCCCGAGCAGCAGCAGCGCCGTCGCCACGCTCGCGAGCGCGGCGCGGGTCGATAACGACGACCGCTCGTTATGCGCCAGGTGATGATGGCGATGGTCGGGGCCATTTCCGTGACTGTCGCTCACGGGTAGAGCATTCCTTCGCTCCAGCCCTCGCCGGAACGCGTGAACAGCCGCCGTTCGTGCAGTCGGTGCGCGCGGTCGTTCCAAAATTCGATCCGCTCGGGCGTCACCCGGAACCCCGACCAGCGCGGTGGGCGGGGCACATCCTGACCCTCGAACCGCTGCTCGACCTCAGCGAACCGCGCTTCGAACGTCGCCCGATCGGCCAGCGGGCGCGACTGATCGCTCGCCCAGGCGCCAAGCTTCGACGCGCGGCCACGGCTCGCGAAATAGGCGTCCGCCTCCTCCTCGCCGACCGCGCCGATCGCGCCCTCGATCCGCACCTGCCGGCGCTGCGACTTCCAGTGGAACAGCAACGCCACATGTGGGTTCGCCGCCAGCTCCCCGCCCTTGCGGCTGTCGAGATTGGTGTAGAACACGAACCCGTCCGGCCCATGCCCCTTGAGCAGCACCATCCGCACCGACGGTCGCCCCTCTGCATCCGCCGTCGCCAGCGCCATCGCGTCCGGATCATTGGGCTCGCTCGCCCGTGCCTCGGCAAACCACGCGTCGAACAGGGCGAAAGGGTCATTGGCCATTCTCCAGCCTTACTCGCCCGCCATGCCGCACCGCAACACGCTTGTCGCCGCGCCCGCGCTGCCCCATCTGGCAGCCGCTGTATTATCCGCCTAAGGAACCGCATGGACCTATATCAACGCCTGGGGATCAAGCGCGGCGCGACCGAGGCCGAGATCAAGAAGGCTTATCGCAGTCTCGCCAAGCAGCTCCACCCCGACCGCAACAAGGACAACCCGAAAGCCAATGAGCGCTTCAGCCAGATAACGCACGCCTATGACCTGCTGTCCGACAGGGACAAGCGCGCCCGTTACGACCGTGGCGAGATCGACGAGGACGGCAATCCCAAGATGCCGTTCGGTGGCGGCGGCTTCGGCGGCGGCGGCCCGCGCCCCGGCCCGGGCGGCGGCTTTGCCGGAGGTGGCCCCGAGGGTTTCGACACCGCCCAGGCGGCCGATTTGTCGGACCTGTTCGAGGGCCTGTTCGGCGGTGCCCAGCCCGGCGGCGCGCGCCCCGGCGGCGGATTCTCGGGTTTCGGGCGCCGCAGCGCCCCGCCGCCCAAGGGCGCCGACGTTGCCTATCGCCTCAAGGTCCCGTTCGTCGACGCCGCCGTGCTCAAACCGCAGCGCGTCACCCTCGCTGGTGGCAAGACGCTCGATCTCAAGCTTCCCGCCGGGGTCGAGGACGGCGCCAAGATCCGGCTGTCGGGCCAGGGCCAGGACGGCGCGGGCGGCAGGGGCGACGCGATCGTCCAGGTCGAGATCGCCGCCCACCCCTTCTACACCCGCGACGGCGGCAATATCCGTTTGACCCTCCCAGTTACCCTCCCAGAGGCGGTACTCGGCGCCAAGGTCAAGGTGCCAACTCCCGACGGCCCGGTGATGCTCTCGATCCCCAAGGGCTCGACCTCGGGCAAGGTCATGCGGCTCAAGGAACGCGGCTTCACCGACAAGGCCGGCAAGCGCGGCGACGTGCTGATCACCATCGCAGTCGACCTTCCCGCCGGCGACGCCGCGCTCGAAGCTTTCGCTGCCGACTGGACGGCGGCAAGCAACCCACGGGCGTCGCTCGGAGTTTGATGATCGTATGAAGAGCGTATCTCCCCAGTCGCCCGAGGAACGGCGCAAGCGTCTGGCGGAACTCAAGGCCAAGTTCGGTAGCGAGGTCGCCGACAAGTTCCACCCGACCAACACCCCGTGGATCGTCACCAAGCGCGTCGCGGTCGGCGTCTATTCGGACGGCTTCATCCACGCCGGCAACCTCGCCTATCTCGCTGTCCTCGCGCTATTCCCCTTCTTCATCCTCGCCGCCGCGGTCGCCCATCTGCTCGGCCAGGGCCAGGACGCGATTCTCACCGTCAACAACGTACTCCGGCGCCTGCCCCCCAATGTCGCCGACCTGATGCGCGACCCGATCCGCGAAGTGCTGACCGTGCGCACCGGCCCGCTGCTGTGGTTCGGCGGGTTCGTCGGACTGTGGACCGCCGCAAGCTTCGTCGAAACCATCCGCGACATCCTGCGCCGCTCCTACGGCGTCCAGTATAGCGCGCCTTTCTGGACCTACCGCCTCGGCTCGCTCGCGCTGATCATGGGCGCCGTCCTCCTGATGATGATCGCGCTCGGTGCCTCGGTCGTGCTCGCCTCGCTCAATCAGGCGGTCGTCGCCTGGTTCCCGTTCGCCAGCGGTCTCGCCAGCAAGCTCGGCTTCTACCGCCTCGCTCCCGCGGTTACGCTCTACGGCACTTTCTACTTCCTGTTCCTCGCCCTGACCCCGTCCCGCTATCGCAAGAAAAACTGCCGCAAATGGCCGGGCGCCCTGTTCGTCACCGTGTGGTGGCTGGTCGTGGTCGAGCTGCTGCCGCGGATCATCGCCTGGTTCGGCGGCTACCAGCAAACCTACGGCAGCCTCGCCGGAGTCATGGTCGCGCTGATCTTCTTCTTTTTCGCCGGCCTTGGCGTCACCATTGCCGCCGAGTTGAACGCGGCGCTGGCGGATGCAGGCGGCAAGGCGCTAAGAGGCGAAGTCTATTCAGGACCTTTCAGCGACGAACTGGAGGTCGAGGAGCCCCAGCCCGGGGAGGATATGGCGCCTGAACTGGTGTCGGTCAAAGCGGTTGGGGCGGGGTTGAAGGGGAGCGAAGTATGAGCGGATTGATGGCGGGCGGCCTGATGGCGGGCAAGCGCGGGCTGATCATGGGCCTCGCCAACGACCGGTCGCTCGCCTGGGGGATTGCCAAGCACCTTAGCCAGCATGGCGCCGAACTCGCCTTCGCTTACCAGGGCGAGGCGATCGAGAAGCGTGTCCGCCCGCTCGCCGCCGAGCTCGGCTCCAACCTGCTGATCGATTGCGACGTGTCCGACATGGCCGCGCTCGACCGCGTCTTCGCCGAGTTGAAGCGGCATTGGGACAGCCTCGACTTCGTTGTCCACGCCATCGGCTTCTCCGACAAGAACGAGTTGCGCGGCAAATATGTCGAGACCAGCCTCGACAATTTCCTGATGACGATGAACATCTCGGTCTACTCTTTCGTCGCCGTCGCCGAGCGGGCCCGCGCCATGATGAAGCCCGGCGGGTCGCTGCTCACCCTGTCGTATTACGGCGCCGAAAAGGTCATCCCGCATTATAACGTGATGGGTGTCGCCAAGGCGGCGCTCGAAGCGTCGGTCAAATATCTCGCCGCCGACCTCGGCCCCGACGGCATCCGCGTCAACGCGGTCAGCGCCGGCCCCATCAAGACCCTCGCCGCCAGCGGCATCGGCGACTTCCGCTACATCATGAAGTGGAACGAATATAACAGCCCGCTACGGCGGAATGTCACGATCGAGGATGTCGGGGGGGCGGGGCTGTACCTGCTGAGCGACCTCGCATCAGGCGTCACCGGCGAAATCCATCACGTCGACGCGGGCTACAACGTCATCGGCATGAAAGCCGAGGATGCGCCGGATATTGCGACGGTGTAACTTTCTCCTCTTCCGCCAGAGCGGGAGGGACTCAACTCGCGAACGGATCCCTTACCAAGATCGTGTCATCCCGCTCCGGCGACGTGCTCACCAGCGCCACCGGGCAGCGGATCAGCTCCTCGATCCGCCGCACATATTTGATCGCCTGGGCCGGCAAGTCGGCCCACGACCGCGCGCCCGCCGTGATGCCTTCCCAGCCGTCCATTTCCTCGTAGATCGGCTCGACCCGCGCCTGGTCCGCGGCATGCGCTGGCAAATAATCGTACAGAGTGCCGCCGATCCGATACCCCGTGCAAATCTTCACCGTCTCGAACCCGTCGAGCACGTCGATCTTGGTTAGCGCGATACCGGTAATCCCCGACACCGCCGCCGACTGCCGCACCAGCACCGCATCGAACCAGCCGCAGCGCCGCTTGCGCCCGGTCACCGTCCCGAACTCATGCCCCCGCTCACCAAGCCGCTGCCCGGTCTCGTCCTCGAGCTCGGTCGGGAACGGCCCGCTGCCGACTCGCGTCGTGTAGGCCTTGACGATCCCCAGCACGAAGCCCGCCGCCGACGGCCCCATCCCGCTCCCCGGCCCGGTCGTCCCGGCAACCGTGTTCGACGAGGTGACAAACGGATATGTGCCATGGTCGACGTCGAGTAGCACCCCTTGAGCGCCTTCAAACAGGATGCGCTTGCCGGAGCGCTGCGCCTCGTCGAGGTCGCGCCATACAGGCTTGGCGAAGGACAGGACGAAGCTCGCGATTTCGGCGAGCTCGGCGCGCAGGCGATCGCGATCGACCGCTGGCTCGCCAAATCCCGCGCGCAACGCATCATGGTGCGCACACAGCCGATCGAGCTGCGGCTCGAGCTGGTCGAGATGCGCCAGATCGCACACGCGGATTGCACGGCGCCCGACCTTGTCCTCATAAGCCGGTCCAATCCCCCGCCGCGTCGTCCCGATCTTCCCCGCGCCCGACGCATCTTCGCGCAGCGCATCGAGGTCACGGTGGATCGGCAGGATCAATGGACAGGTTTCGGCCACTCGCAGCACATCAGGCGTGATCGTCACGCCCTGCGCCGACAATTTCTCGACCTCGGCCTTCAGCGCCCACGGGTCAAGCACGACGCCATTGCCGATCACCGACGGCGTGCCGCGCACGATCCCCGACGGCAGCAGGGATAACTTGTAGACCTTGTCCCCGACGACCAGCGTATGCCCGGCATTATGCCCGCCCTGGAAGCGCACCACGACATCGGCGCGGCTGGCGAGCCAGTCGACAATCTTGCCCTTCCCCTCGTCGCCCCACTGCGCGCCGATGACGGTAACGTTGCCCACGAAAATTCCTTTTATTGCGGCGGCGCTCTAGGCGAGGGCACGGGAAGGGTCAAAGACAGTTAGAACTTGAGCGGCCGCACCAGTCGTACCCCTGGCAGCGCCTCGACCTTGCTAACCACATCCGGCCCGACCGGCTCGTCGAGCGACAGCAATAGCACCGCGTCGCCGCCACCTTCGGCCAACCGGCCCAGATGGAACGTGCCGATGTTGATGTTCGCCTCGCCCAGCAGCGTGCCTAGCCGGCCGATGAACCCGGGTCGATCCTCGTTGACGATGTACAGCATGTCGCCGACCAGATCGGCTTCGACCTTGACCCCGAACAGCTCGACCAGCCGCGGCGCGGAATTGCCGAATAGCGTCCCCGCGACCGTCCGCTCACCCGCCTGGGTGCGCGCCGAAACGCGCAGCAGGGTGTGGTAATCGCCCTCGCGGTCATGGCGCACTTCGCGCACGTCGAGACCGCGCTCCTTGGCCAGCACCGGCGCATTGACCATGTTCACGCTGTCCGAATGCACCCGCATGAACCCGGCGAGCACTGCCCCGGTGATCGGCTTCGCATTGAGCGCCGCGGCGGCCCCCTCGGTCTCGATCGACAGGCAACCGATGGAGCCATGCGCAAGTTGCCCGACCAGGCTGCCGAGCTTTTCCGCCAGCGCCATGTACGGCTTCAGCCGCGGCGCCTCCTCGGCCGACAGCGAGGGCATGTTCAGAGCGTTGGTCACTCCGCCGAGCAGCAGATAATCACTCATCTGCTCGGCAACCTGGATCGCAACATTGACCTGGGCTTCACTGGTCGACGCGCCGAGGTGCGGGGTCGAGATGAAATTCGGAGTTCCGAACAACGGCGAGGCCTTGGCTGGCTCGCTCTCGAACACGTCGAGCGCCGCGCCACCGACCTGCCCGCTGTCGAGCGCGTCCTTGAGCGCCGCCTCGTCGATCAGCCCGCCACGCGCACAATTGATGATACGAACACCCTTTTTCATCTTCGCAATGTTTTCGCGCGACAAGATGTTGCGGGTTTGATCGGTCAACGGCGTGTGCAGCGTGATGAAGTCGGCGCGGGCGAGCAGCTGGTCGAGTTCGACCTTTTCGACCCCCATCTCGATCGCCCGCTCCGGCATCAGGAACGGGTCGAACGCAACGACCTTCATCTTCAGCCCAAGTGCGCGTGAGGCGACGTTCGAACCGATATTGCCCGCCCCGATCAGCCCGAGCGTCTTGCCCGTCACCTCGACCCCCATGAAGCGGTTCTTCTCCCACTTGCCGGCCTGGGTCGAGGCGTCGGCCTCGGGCAGCTGGCGGGCGAGCGCGAACATCAGCGCGATGGCGTGTTCGGCGGTGGTGATCGAATTGCCGAACGGCGTGTTCATCACCACCACGCCGCGCGCGGTCGCGGCCGGAATGTCGATATTGTCGACCCCGATGCCGGCCCGTCCGACGACCTTGAGATTGGTCGCTGCCTCGAGAATTTTCGAGGTCACCTTGGTCGACGAGCGGATCGCGAGCCCGTCATACTCACCGATGATCGCGGCCAGTTCCTCGGGCGTCTTGCCGGTGATTTCGTCGACATGGATGCCGCGCTCGCGAAAGATCGCGGCGGCGCGCGGGTCCATGGAATCGGAAATGAGAACTTTGGGGGTGGTCATGATGTGTTCCTTTGCCGCTCTTCCCTTGCGGGAGAGGGAGGGCCCGCGCCGAATGCGTGGGAGGATGAGGGGTCGCCGCAGCGCGTTAGTTGGACACTTCGGCCCAGGCCCAATCGAGCCACGGCCCGAGCGCCTCGATATCCGAGGTATCGACCGTCGCCCCGCACCAGATGCGCAAGCCCGGCGGCGCATCGCGATATCCCGCGATGTCATACGCTACGCCCTCGGCCTCGAGCAGCCCGGCGAATTTCTTGATCAGCGCCTCGTCGGCACCCTCGACCGTCAGGCATACGCTGGTCGTCGACCGGGTCGCCGGATCCGACGCCAAATGCCCCAGCCACGACCGCTCGGCCACGATTCGGCCGAGCGCCGCCGCATTGGCATCGCTCCGCGCAATCAGTCCGTCCGCACCGCCGACCGACCTCGCCCACTCGAGCGCGAAGATCGCGTCCTCGACCGCCAGCATCGACGGCGTGTTGATCGTCTCGCCCTTGAACACGCCCTCGGTCAGCTTGCCGTTCGACACCAGGCGAAACAGCTTCGGCAACGGCCAGCCCGGCGTGTAGTTTTCCAGCCGCTCGACCGCCCGCGGTCCGAGGATCAGCACGCCATGCGCGCCCTCCCCGCCGAGCACTTTCTGCCACGAGAAGGTCGCGACATCGATCTTGTTCCACGGCAACGGGTAGGCGAACACCGCGCTCGTCGCGTCGGCGAAACTCAGTCCCTCGCGATCATCCGCGATCCAGTCGCCGTTGGGCACCCGCACCCCCGAGGTCGTTCCGTTCCAGGTGAACAGCACGTCACTCGTCCAATCGACCTGCGACAAGTCCGGCAATTGCCCATAATCGGCGCGAATCACGGTCGGGTCGAGCTTCAACTGCTTGACCGCATCGGTCACCCAGCCCTCGCCGAAACTTTCCCACGCAAGCGTCGTCACCGGCCGCGCACCGAGCATCGTCCACATCGCCATTTCATAGGCGCCGGTGTCCGATCCGGGCACGATCCCGATGCGATGCGTGTCGGGCAGCCGCAGCAGTTCGCGCATCAAATCGATGCTGTACTGCAGGCGCGCCTTGCCGATCTTCGATCGGTGCGACCGGCCGAGGCTTTCGGTAGCGAGTTTGGAAGCATCCCAGCCGGGCGGCTTGGCGCATGGCCCGGACGAGAAATAAGGACGCGCGGGGCGCGTAGCAGGTTTCGTCACTTTCAGTCTCTCCTCACAGAGAGCTCGCGCCGCGTTGGGACGGCGTGGCCCGTCGCCGCTAATAGCGGTCAAATGTTGCAGTGCAAGCCAATGCTGCACTGCAAAGACGCATCCTGGCGACAGGGATTCGCACATCGCTTCCACGCCAACCGACTAACCTCGCGCAACCCGTTGAAACGGTTCACCGCAGGGTGCGGACGGTTCGTCCCGTGCAGCGGAACTAGCTGTTGAATTGCTTAACCATTCGCGGTCTCAAGTCCGGGCCACCGCTCGAAGGGCATTCGAACGGCACGGCGACGGGGCTGGGGAGCTCCTTTGCAATTGGGACGAAGCGGCGAAGCGATTCGCCGCGACGGACGAGTTTGGAGCACCGATGACCGCAGTTTTCGCCGTATCGAAATCGCTCATTCGCGACCGTGATTTCTTCGTCCATGACGGATCCAGCCTTCGCCGCCTGCGCCTTTCGGCCCCGATCCAGCTGCTGTTTCTTGCCATCCTCACCGCACTGATCGCTTTCTCGGGTTATTCCGCTGCCCGCCTGTTCGTCGGCCCCGCCGCGCGGCCCGCCACCGTCTCCCCCGCCATTGCCGCCTCCACCGAAGCCCGCACCCGCAAGATCGAGCAGCGCCAGGCACTGATCGAAGCCGCGCTGACCGGCCGCCGCCTCGCCCCCGCGAACGTCTCCAGCAAAGACGCCCTTACCCGCGTTGAAACTGCTCAGCTGCAGCAGGCCGCGCTCATCGCCAGCGCGCTCGATGTCCGCTACCGGGTCACTACCGCAGAACTGAAGCGCCTCGGCCTGACCCCCGCCCGCCTCGGCCAGACCGGCGAGGGCGGTCCATTCGAAAGCGTGTCGATAAACTCTGTGCGGGCCGACCCGACCTTCAAGGCGCTGTTCACCAGCTGGAAAAAGCTCGACAGCCTGCAGGACAGCGCGATCGCCGTCCCGTCGGAAAAGCCGGTCAGGACCGCCTCCTTCACCTCGGGCTTCGGCGTCCGCTCCGATCCATTCCAGGCACGCGCCGCGATGCACCCGGGGATCGACCTCGCCGGCGCGATGGGTACCCCGATCTACGCCACCGCCGATGGCACCGTGCTTCGCGCGGGCTGGAACGGTGGCGGTTACGGCAACCTCGTCGAGCTCGATCATGGCAAGGGCATTGCCACCCGTTACGGCCACATGTCGGCGGTGCTTGTTTCGGCCGGACAGCACGTAACGCGTGGCCAGCAGATAGGCCGCATGGGCTCGACTGGCCGCTCGACCGGCAGCCACCTTCACTATGAAGTTCGCATCGACGGCCGACCGGTCAATCCGATCCCGTTCATGAAGTCGACCGACTACCTCCTCGCGATGCGTGCCGGCTCGGGCGCCGCGCTCGACCAGATCGCGATGGGTGGGCCGAAACGCTAACGGCTCGCCGATAGCTACAATCGCCTGATAAGCTTGCCGCTGACGGTCGCAGCTCCTATCTTCACCCCATGACCGACCTCCAGCTCACCGCCAGCGCCGCCAAGCGCGTCGCCGCTATCGCGGCCAAGCAGGACAAGCCCGCCGTGCTTCGCCTTGCTGTCGAGGGCGGCGGTTGCGCCGGTTTCAGCTACAAGTTCGCGCTGGGCGAACCCGAGGCCGATGACATGCTCGTCGAAACCGACGGCGTCCGCCTCGTTGTCGACCCGATGACCCTCGACCTCGTCCGCGGCTCGGCGGTCGATTTTGTCGAGGATATGGGCGGCTCAGCGTTCAAGGTAACCAACCCCAACGCGGCGTCGGGCTGCGGTTGCGGGTCGAGCTTTTCGATCTGACCCCACGCCGTTAAACCGGCGGTCATGAAAATTGCCACCTACAACGTCAACGGCATCCGCGCCCGCCTCCCCCGCCTGCTGGAATGGCTCGACCGCGAGGCGCCCGACGTCGTCTGCCTGCAAGAACTCAAATGCGCCGACGACGCGCTCCCGATCGGCGACATCGAAGCGGCGGGCTATGGTGCCGTCTGGCACGGCCAGAAGGGATTCAACGGCGTCGCGATATTGGCGAAAGGCGACGCCCCCACGCTCCGCCACATCGGCCTTCCCGGCGACCCCGACGACAGCCATTCGCGATACGTCGAGGCTGAGGTCGGCGACTTCGTCGTCGCCTCGCTTTACCTCCCCAACGGCAATCCGGTCGGCACCGACAAATTCACTTACAAGCTCGCCTGGATGGAGCGCCTCCGCGCCCACGCCGCCACCCTCCTCGCCGAGGAAAAGCCGACCATTCTCGCCGGCGACTGGAACGTCATCCCCGAAGACCGCGACGTCTTTTCCGCGAAGGCCGTCGCCGGGGACGCGCTGATCCAGCCCGAAACTCGCGCCGCCTTCCGCACCATCCTCTACCAGGGCTGGACCGACGCGCTGCGCGCCCTCCACCCGGACGACCTTAAGTTGTGGACCTTCTGGGACTATACGATGGGCGCATGGCAGCGCGACTTGGGCTTTCGCATCGACCATCTGCTGTGCAGCCCGCAAGCCGTCGACCGCCTTCGGGCCGCCGGCGTCGACCGCTGGCCGCGCGGCGAGGAGAAGGCCAGCGACCATACCCCGGTGTGGATCGAGCTTGCCTAAAGCGCCTTTTCGTAAATCCGATAAGTGTGATTGACCGTCGCACCGGGCAGTTCGGCAATCGACATCATCCCTTGGTTGTCCTCAAGGATCCAACCGAACTCGCCGTGAGTCGCGCCGAAATCTGCGACGATCGCGCGGCGGATATGCTCGATCAGCATGAACGCCAGCTGCCCCGCCATCCGCGTCCCGTGGAGCTTCTTCGCCACCCCCATCAACGGCACCCGCACTCGCGCCGTCCGCGGCTTGCGCAACCGCCATAACAACCTGATAAAATTGAACGGGAACAGCTCGCCGTTCAAATCCTTGGTCAAATCATTGATGTCGGGAATGGTCAGCATAAACGCCACCGGCTCCCCGTCGAGTTCGGCGATCAGCACCATCTCGGGAAAAATGATCGGCTTCAGTTTCTTGCCGGCGTAGGCAATCTCGTCGGGGGTCAGCGGCACATACCCCCAATTGCCGGACCATGCATCGTTGAGCAGGTTCAAAATGATCGCCGAATCGCGCTCGAACTTGGACTTGTCGACTGGGCGAAGTACGATCCGCGGGTTGCGCTCCCCCGCCGCGACCAGCCGCGCCATCACCCCCTCGGCCGGCGGCCGAATATCGACCTCATAGGTCAGCAAATCCTTCGCCTTGGCGTAGCCCGCGCCCTCGATCCACCCTTGGTAGGCCGGGCGATGATGCCCCATCATCACCATCGGCGGCTGATCGAAGCCCGAAATCAGCAGCCCCGGCTCGTCCCAGATCGACAGGCTGATCGGCCCCATCGTCCGGGTCATTCCCTCGCCCCGCAACCACTCCTCGGCGGTGGCGATCAGCACGGTCGCCACCTCCCCGTCGAGCGCCTCGAACATGCCCCACTGGCCCGTCCCCGCGCCCATATGCTCGAGCACCAGCTGGTCGACCTGCGCACTGATCCGGCCGACGACCTTGCCGCCCCGCTCCGCCAGCCACAGCTGCGCCTTGGCGTGCCCGAACCACGGGTTCTTCTTCGGATCAATCAGCCCGTGGACCTCGTCCTTGAGCGGCGGGACCCAGGCGGGATCGTCCTTGTAGACC